>JACCUV010000121.1 GCA_013698495.1 Chloroflexia bacterium | reverse complement strand
GGCATTGAGTATCCTTTGATTGTTGGTCGAATAATGCAGAAACTACTATAGCGCAAAAAGAGGGGACTGGAGTAAATACCCCAGTATGAGCTCCAAGCGTGAACCTGCTACTCGGTCTCGACGATTGTAACCATGATGATTCAACCTCGAAGGTTAAGCATCTGCTCGATTTGCTCCGCACTCATGGAGTACTGGGGCTTGACCAACTTCCCGTTACGGTTACCATGGACTTCCACTTGGTTAGCGCAAATTCAGGAGAAATTGAATGAACAAGCTCAGGGAGTTGTGGAACGGACTTATGGCCAAGCTGCGCCGGGGCGACAGCGAACAAACCACCAAGAAGTAGCCGGGGCTATGGAGAGTTCCAGCCTGGCGGGATGAATCTGTACATGGAAGGACAACCCGGTTCCCACTCACCATTGCCGATGGAGAACTCTCTGCTCCATACGCGTACCCCAGTGCCACCCCACCTCATCACCACCCTCAACACCTGGGCCCAACACGAGCTGACGCCAGGCTGGCTGGACTCACTGCCGGGGACGGTCGAGCGGCTGTGCGCTAGATGGCAGATTGACCTCGATTCAATCATCCCAGACACGTACGTCACCTTGGTGCTGTTCGGGAACTCGCCTGAACTCGGGCCGGTGGTCATCAAGTCATCACCGCTCGCCGATGAGTTCCGCGCTGAGGCAACCGCACTCCAATTGGCGAGTAGCGCAAACGTCTCCCAGCTGTACGATGTGGATTTCCAGCGCAGTGCCATGGTCGTGGAGCGCATCATGCCCGGCACACAGCTCCGGCAGGTCGCCATGACCGATGAAGACGCCACGCGCCTGGCGGCGGAAACGCTGGCTACCTTCTGGCGCGCGGTGTCAGACCCGACAGGGCTCCACCCACTTCGATCCTGGATGCGTGCCCTGTTTGATTGGTCACCTCAATCCGATCGGATTCCGCCTGATATGGTGGAGCAAGCGCAGGATTTAGCAGCATCGCTGCTCGCACGTTCTTCACGCGCGTCCCTGCTGCATGGTGATCTGCAACATCACAACTTGCTGCAACGGAATTCGGGCGCCTGGGTCATTATCGACCCCAAGGGGCTGATCGGTGATCCAGGGTTTGATATCGCCGCCTGGATGTACAACCCGCCCAACGTGCTAGAGGGGGATGACTACCCTCACCTGGCGGAGCGGCGGATCAGCATCTGCGCTGATATCTGGGGCATACATGAGCAGGAGTTGGTCGCCTGGGCATTTGTTGGGGCGGTGCTCAACGCCTGCTGGTCCACTAGCGAGGCGACGCCAGACGGTTTACTACACCATTGCATTCGCGTCGCCCACTACCTACGCACGCTGCTGAGACAGTGAGCCGCACCTACTCCAGCTACGGGTAAGGGAGGAGGCCTGATTAGGCTTCTTGGATGACCAGCACCAGCTCACAGGCCGGAACTTGAATAGCTCCTTGAGCTGGTCGAGCTCCTCGGGATAAACGTCAAAGGTGATACGGGCAGACCCCGATTCATCGCCATGCACCTTGATGGCAGACTCGGTCGTCGAGATAGTGGCCTTCAAGGCCAAGGGTTCAGGCTTTGGCATAGGCGTTCTCTTGCTTTCGTTTGGACTGGTATCTAGCCACAGCAGTTCGATTACATGCCCTACACACTTCAACGCATCAGAAGACCATGCAGACCTGGAGCAAAACTGGCCACTCGCGCGGAAGTGCGCCTGGGAATCCTTCGTCCAAAACATCCCTGGACGCGATGGCGATCTGTACAGCGCAATCTGAGAACGAACTAGCCCCCGATCCAAACCTGGACCGGGGGCTCGTGGCGCGAGAACCAGTCATGAGTCGATTCCAGGTGCGGGCTTTGTCAGGCGATGCGCAACCGGGTCAACGCCTGCAGTGTGGTCGGGCACAGTGCAGGATCTCTTCGCAAGATCTCGACCAGCATCGCGAGATCAGAAACCTCGTCGACATCGAACGTCGGTGCGGTCTCGCCAATGGTCAGGCCGAGCGATTCCGCCGTTTGCACCACGGCTTCCGCCGCCGAGGCCGTGCTCATCTGGACGGTTGAGAGCACGTCGACGAATCTCCGCATCCCGATCAGGTAGTAGCCGCCGTCCCGCACACGTCCAATCACGACGTCCCGGGTTTCGAGCACTTGAAACGCGCTTTCTACATCAGCGACCGGGAGGTGCGGCGAATCCGAGGCCATCAGCACGGTCCGGGCGTAGCCGTGTTTCTCCCCCCACCGCAACAGGTTCAACTGTCGCGTACCCCACTCGATCCCCTCCTGCGGGACGAAGATCGGCGACGCCGGAGCTGGGCGGCCGATCGTCGCTTCCAGATCGGCCGCAAAATCGCGATCGGGTGGCGAGTAGGTCCAGGCCAAATCGTATAACCGGTCGCTCGCGGCCGCGTCGGAGTCGAACCGATCGGCGAGATCGGTGAGGAAAGCGCAGTAGAGTTCGCTCGCCTCCTCCATCCCGATCGCCTGACCGAGGCGCGTCTTGGTCTCGCCCGCAATTGGCGACCGCGCCGCGATCATCAGCAGCGATCGGCCCGGATCGGGCGCCCGATTCGTCATCGAGCTTGATGCCGTTCGAGCTCGGGCGGCAGCGGCAAGGAATCGCGACGGGCGCGGATCACGGCCAGCATGATCCTGTATCCAGCCTTGATCGACGCCCCCAGGTTGCCGCTGACCTTGGACACACCCGCCGCGCGCTTACGATAACTGACGGGAACTTCTTGAACGCGAAGTCCGGCTTTCGCGGCGCGGGCTACCATCTCGATCGACCAGCCATAGGTTAACTCGCGCATCCCCAGCGCCAGCAATGTCTCCCGCCGGATCGCGCGAAACGGACCGATATCGGTCATCCGTACGCCGAACCCGAGCCGCAGAAAGGCAGTGGCGACTCGATTGCCGAAAATCTGTTGAGGCAGGAGCGAACCCGGTTCGTACGTGCCGAGGATTCGTGAACCGACCACCAAATCGGCATCCCCACTCAGCAGCGGGCCGAGCAACAGCGGAAGCTCGGCGGGCACATCGCTGCAGTCGCCATCCATGAGGACGATGATCTCCGCCCCTTCGGCGGCGAGAACCCCGCTCAGGCAGGCGCGGCCGTAACCCCGGCGCGGCTCCGAAACCACCGAAGCCCCGGCGCTTCCAGCGCTCAACGCGGTGTGGTCGGTGCTTCCATTGTCCACAACCAGGATTCGGTCGATGTCGACTGCCAGGTCGGTTTTGCCGGCGACGGCCAGGACTTCGGCAACCAACCCGCCGATTGCGTCGCCCTCATTGAGGCAAGGGATGACGACGGCCACGGTCGGGCACGATCTGGGCACATCCCTCACGCAGACGTCCTCTCACTTGATTTCCTGACGACATTGCGTTTGCGCAGCCGCTTCTCGGCGTTCGAAAAGTATTCGCCAACGTCACCCTGCTCCGCGATCCACTCCAGGTAACGGTCGACGCCGGTCGCGAGGTCAACTTTCGGCGCGAACCCAAGTTGCCGGATTTGCGAAATATCGCTGATCAGCGCCCGCATCTCACCGGGCCGAAACTCCCCGGGGATGCGCGGCTCGATGTCTTTGCCGAGTTGCGTCGCCAACGTCCTCGCCAGCGTGCCGATCTCGACGGCGTTGCCTGTGCCGACGTTGTACACGCCGCCATTGGCGCGGTCATCGGTCGCGACGAGGATGTTGGCCCGAGCCACATCCTCGACAAAGACCAGATCGCGCGATTGGCGGCCGTCTTCGTAGACCACCGGCGGTACATCGTTCATCAGTCGCGTGCAAAAGATCGCGATTACACCGGTGTAGGGATTGAAAATTGACTGGCGCGGACCGTACGTGCAGGAGTAGCGAAGCGCCACCACCGGCAGTCCAGTTGCCCGCCCGAACGAGATCAGGAGTCGCTCCTGATCGGCTTTGCTGATCGCGTAAACATTCTCCCCACCCATCGGCGCCGCCTCGTCAGTGGGAACCGGTGTCGATGGCATCTCACAGATCGGGCACTGAACGTCGTACTCGCCTCGTTCCAATTGCGCGACGGGACGGGTTTGGCCGTAGAAGTGACCGTGTTCCGCGCACCCGTAGGCGCCTTCGTTGTACACCGCCTGAGATGATGCCATCACGATTTTCCGTATTGGCAGATTGCGATTCCGGATCGTTTCCAGCATCAACGCCGTGCCGTACGCGTTGACGTGGATGAACTTGGCAATTTCGGGCATGTATCCGCCGTAGGCAGCTTCGTGGAAAACGATGTCGACGCCATCGAGCGCGCGCTCCCAATCCCGCCGATTGCGGACATCGCCATGTACGAACTCCACGTCGTCCGGTATCCAGGCGGGTCGTCCGTTGGGATGCGTCTGGCGCTCAAGGGAATCGAGCACACGCAGTTGCCAACCTTCGGCCCTGGCGGCATCGACGATGTGCGAGCCGATCAGGCCCGCCCCGCCGGTCACGAGCGCGGTTGTTTGTCTGGTCATGGATGTCCCGTCGTAGGCGGCTGCACGTAGTTGGCCGTTCATTCCGGCGGCCAGGGGGCGTCCCACATCCGGACCAGATAGATATACACCGTGTCTCCCTCCAGCCATTGGTCGTACTCTCGTTGTTCAACCCTGAGGTAGCCCTCGCGCAAGTCGGAGTTCGTGGTCACGAGATAGGTGGAGTCTGTTTGCTTGGCGTAGAAGTAGACCCACCACGGCGACCCTCGTGGCGAAACGCTTCTCGTAATTCCGGATTCAAGCATATCGGTATAGAGATAGTAGCCATCCCAGGCCGAGCCGGCATCCATCTTCTCGTTCGGCACACCGGCGGCGTTCGCCTCCTCCGCCATTTCCCAAACCGCATCCATGTACACGATGTAATCTCGAGTTCCCGCCACCGAAAGCGCGCCAAGCAAGGCGATGCCGACCCACACCGCCGGCTGGACGAGCCGGATGTCGCGAATCGCCCAGAAGACGAGCGCGATCGTGAGCGGCAACATCGGCAGGATGTAGCGATCGAGCGATCCTCCCCGATTGATGTACTGATACGACGCCGGGACCATGCCGATCGCTTGCCAAATCGCGACCATCCCGATCAATCCGGCGGCGGCTCGGGCAGGACTCATCTCATCCCGAATCTTGCGGCAAAGGAGCAGCGCCACCAGGATTGCTCCGAAAGCGGCGGCAATTGTCAGCCCGCTCCACACCTGATCCCACTCCACGAGACGGCGGCGTCCACCGGGAACGTCGGCGGGGCCAAATCCGCCGCTGCCCAGGAACTGGGGGATGTAGGGCATGCGCCGCCCCTGATAACTGAGCTGAAACAGCCCGAACACCAGCAATCCAAGCGAGACGAGGAATGCCCAGTATCCCCAAACCGATGCGAAAAAGCGCTCGGTGGCCGGTCGACGAATCGCAGGCAGCAACGCGACCGTCAGTGGCAGCAGGAACAACCCCAGGTACATCGAATCGAAGAAGGTGAGATGCCGGACCAGAAACCACGTTCCGCTCCAGCCTTCCTCGACGGCTCGATCGAGAAAACTCTGCTGCACATCGGGCACGTCGTTGAACACGTAAAGCCAGGCATAGTAGCCAACCAGGGCGAGGGCAGGAGCGAGAGCGACCTGGAGCGCGAGTCGCACGCTTTGCCAGTTGAACCACAATCGCCGGGTGACCAGGAGATTCAACCCCATCGCACAGGGAATGAGCGCGCCTTGCTGGCGAACCAGGAACGCGAACCCGGCGCAGATCGAGGCCAGGACGATGATCCACGGCGTCACATTGTCCTCGCGAAGTCCCCGGAGGTACAACGCGACCGCAATCAGCATCCACGACACAAAGTGCGGATCGGTCATGAACGTGAAGGCGATCGCGAAGGCCAGAGGATTGAACAGGTAGAGTGCGGTTCCGAGGCTACTGCGCCACCGCGTCACGCTGAGCTGGCGAAGGATCGCGTACAGGGCGACCGCCCCCATCGCCATCACGACCACAGATGAAAGCCGCATGACCCCGAGTTCCATGCCGAAGACCAGCGCAAACAATCCGCCCCACAGCACCTGACCTACAGCCGTCGCCGCCACCACCGGGAAGACCACGAGTTCGGAGTCGTAGTAGAGAATTTCGACCGCGCGGGTGTACCCCCAGTCGTCAGTGGTGGCGACATTCGTCATCGTCGGCACAATCATCGCCGCAACCCCGAAGAGGATCAGCGGAATCAGGAGCGGCCAATTCAGAACGAGGATGCGAAATCGGATGGGGCCTGGGATAAACCGGACGCCTCGTCGCGCGGAACGAGCCGCAATCGATGCCGACGGTTCCCGCCCGGATGCAGCGGGCGAAGTCGAAGTGGTCTCACTTCCGGGATACGGCGCCGGACGAAACAACGGTCGGACGGTTGCAACTGGCGAGGAGATTGCATCGGACTCGGCGGGAGCGGGAGAAGTCCGATCCAAATCTCGTTCCCGATCCGATGTGATCGGCCGCCCCTGATTCGCCATGCTAAACCTTCGACAACAGGTTCGAGGCTGCCGTGAGCACGAGCGAGCGAACTGTCGGCCACGATTTCACCGTGTCAAGCGTGAGCAGATGCTCGCCAGGAAACTCGTGATATGCCTGCAAGTTGGGGAATCTGTCCGCCAGTCGCCGCGAGTGCCGTGGATTGACGACGGTGTCGTGGTGTCCCTGAATGATGACCACGGGCGCGGTGACCTTCGAAGCATCGAGACTGCCCATGGCGCCGAACTTGCGCAATTCGTCGAGCGCGGGTGTCGCGATCCCGGTGTCCTCCCGCACCACTCGGCGCGTTTCGGGATCGTCGAGGTCCAGGCCGGGGAAGGCGGCCTCGAACCATTCACGCACGTCCGGATTGTCAAAATCGACCCGCGAGAGCAGCCTGAACTCCTTGATCCTGTGTTTGAGCACCGGCAGGAAGATTGCCCGGCGATCGTTAATGCGGGCAAACGGCGCAATCAACAAGAGGAGGTCCGGAGCAGATTGGGCCGCCATTTGTATCGCCGCCGCGCCGCCCATTGAGTACCCGACGAGGATCGTCCTGTTGTATCGACGCGTATGCTCCACCCAGCGCTCGAGGCTGACTTCGCGCCAGGTTGAGGCTGTCGCCCTTGCCAGGTTCGCGATGTCACTCGCCATTCCAGGGTGCGCAATCACCCGAGCATCGGCGCCGTGATCGTACAGCAACCGCGCCAGCGGACGCATGTCCGCGGGAGACCCCGTAAAGCCATGTACGAGCATCGCGCCACAACCGTTTTTCCCGGTTTCGGGATGCTCCAGCGCGAACGGCTCGAACTGTGTCTGCTGGTAATACTCAATCACCGGCGAGTCCCATGCTCGAAACGTCTGCGCTAATCCGTGCGCGAGCCATCGCGGACGTTCGATTTTCCTCGCCAGGCGCCGTTCCCGGATGAGAATCTTCGTTGGTAGCGCGAGTTCTCGCGCGGCGCTGTAACCGCGGCCAATCGATCGTCCGTCTCGCCTTCAACATCCACTGGCTCGAAATACGCGTCCAGTTCGGGGAGTTCCACCTCGTCTTCCACCTCTACTTCGTCCTCAAGGGCGGGACTCGCGGCATTGGGCAAGGCTTTGATCACCAGCGGATTCTCGAAATTAATTTCAGTCGTCACCAGTTCTTGACCCTGACCATTGATCGTCTGGCGCTTGCTGAGAACTCCCTTGCGCAGGAACTCCATAACCTTGGCTTCGATGTGTTCCGAGGGCAGTGAATTGCGATCGAGAAATCGCCACAGCGTTCGGCTCATGTGGCTCTGGGTAGGAACGAATCCGACGTGCAACTGCTTGATGTAGGTGTCAATCGCCTGGATCACGGCAATGTCGACATCCGCCGATTGCGCAATCTCGAGGATGTCCTCTTCACCGGCGGCGGCGACGAGATCGGGGCTGATCGATCCGGGCACACCACAAATCACCACACGACGTCCGAGTCGATTGCGCAATGTCGTGACCAACCGGATGAAATCCTTGTCGCCAGTCAGCAACAGGAAGATTTCGATGTCCGGTCGCACGAGTGCGGTGTTGATAATGTCCACGACGAGATTCAGGTCCGATCTCGAGGTGAACTTTTCACGGCCCTGCGAGTCTGTGGTGCGTTTGGCGGGGTAATGTTGCGCCTCAAACCCCGCGACATCGAGGCGAGTGCGGGCCTGTGCCGGGTGTTGATCGAAATCGGCGTAGGCACGGGCCACCGACATCAACCCGTATTGCAGAGCCTTGTCGCGCCAGGTCAGGGGATCGGGTTCCCTCCCGAACGAGTTGATCGTTGAGTACCGAATATTCTCAAAATCGACAAAAACCGCTACTTCTTTCGGATCCGCATCGCCGTTTCCGGGTCGTCCCCCGGATGTTTCGGAAACCATCGAGACCTCCGCCATATTTCAAAAAACCAATACCGCTACACACCCAGCAATGTGACCATGATTTTTGGACGCCGGCTGATGCCGTTTTCACTAACCGCTGCAGTATTGAACCGATACACGATCAACCTGAAACCCCATGCGCGAAACTCGCTGCCAAGGGTTTACGCCTACTTCAATTCGGCCAGAATGTGTGGAATCCGGTCAAGCCATATTCCACGTCGAGTGTACCACTCACGACGCGGCGGCGATCACGGCGGCGCCTACAACCCCGGAATTGTCGCCGAGCGCCGCACGCACGATTTCAACCTGTTTCCCGGCGCTGGGGAACGATTCGCGGCGAGTCACGATCTCGGCGGTTTCGAACAACAGCTTAACCGCCTCAATCACTCCGCCCCCGAGGATGATGCGTTGCGGATTCTGAAAATTCACGATCGAGGCCAGTGCATAACCAAGGTATGTGCCCGCGCTGGTCACAATCTGCAGCGCCACCTCGTCACCGGCGTCGACCGCCTTCCTGAGAATGCCAGAGCGGATCGCGGAACCGCTGGGCGCGGCGGGATCGACCTTCGGGAGCAACTCGCTGAAGATCGAGCGGTGGCCACGACGCAACTCGCCAAGGATGGCGGCCGTGATCGCCGTGCGCGAGGCGTAAGATTCCAGATGCCCTCGACCGCCGCACCCACAAATGCGGCCCTCGACATCGACCGTGGTGTGACCCAATTCACCGGCATTGCCCGTGTGTCCACTGATCAACTCGCCGTGCTGAATGATCGCTCCGCCAATGCCAGTGCCCACGAAAATGCAGACAAAATTGTCGATTCCCTTGCCCGCGCCAAAGCTCAACTCGCCGACGGCGGCGATCTGTACGTCGTTGCGAATGTGCGCCGGCACGCCGTATTTGTCCACAATCCGCTCGGCCATTGGCAAATCGACCACCGAGCGGCTCAGATTCGCCGTGCCAATCAGCACACCGCGCCCGGCATCGACTTGCCCGGCGATGCCAACGCCGATCCCTTCGATCTCCTCAATGCCGACCCTGGCATCCGCCATTGCCCCATCGCAGGTGGCGAAGATCCGCTTCATCAGGTCGTCTGGACCATCCTTGGCGCTCGTCTTTTTCTTGCCAGTGCCGACAACCTTGCCGGTTTCGACATCGACCACGGCGGCCAGCACCTTGGTGCCCCCGAAATCCACCCCTATTGCATGGCGAGCCATTGCGTTCCCTCTCGATGCTCGAATTGCTGGTCTATTCTCACCAACGGACAATGTTGTTGCGATCAACGACTTGGTCGAGCGGGCTGCCGCCCCGCGAATTGCTACCCTACGACTCCGTTATTCCAACGAAGGAGGAATCCCGGCCCTACTGGATACCGTAGCGGTCTTCGCCAAATACCGGCTCCACCGGAGGATTCCTCGCAGACTCGGAATGACGGTTAGAGGTGGCAGTTGAGCATAGCCAATGACCCCTGCCGATGCACTATGTAGAGTAGCAAGCTTCCACGACTGGCGCCGCGGTGGCGATGTTTTCGGGCGTGCTCGGATCGACCCTGATCATGATGTGCTGAAAGCCCAGATTCACGATTTCTCGCAGCCGATCGACCTTTTGCTCGGTGTTTCCCTTTATGACGTTCGCGGCGTCATTGGTGTTCCCATCTCCCGCGATCGCGACGCCTACCGTACGGACGACTGTATTTGAGTCACGACCGGCATCCTCGCAGGCGGCATCGAGTTTGGCGATCTTCACCTTGAGTTCTTCCACGGTCCCACCGCCCGTGTTCCAGGCATCGGCGTATCGCACCAGTGATTTGAGCATGCGCTCACCGGTCGAACCAATCAGAATCGGCGGCCCCTCGGGACGCGGCCCACGCGGAAGGTTCACTGCCTCGTTCGCCTGGTAGTACGAGCCCTGTACGTCGGCCTTTCCGGTACGCACAAGACCGTGAATGATCTCGAGGGCTTCCTCAAATTGGCTGACTCGCGGTTCGTAGCGGATACCGAACTGATCGTATTCCGGTTTGTGCCAGCCAGCGCCCAGACCGAGGATGAACCGGCCCCCGCTGATGTCGTCGATCATCTCGCTCATCTTGGCGATTACGCCGGGATTTCGATACGCGGTGCAGGCGACCATGGGGCCGATCTGGACATCGGGCACAGCCGCGGCGATCGCCGCCATCAGCGTCCACGCATCCCACGCGCCACGGAGGTCGGCGTCCGTGGTGAAGCTGAAGTGATCGTCGAACCAAAGCACCTCGAAACCCGACTTCGCCGCCGCCTGGGACATCGCGAGCATATCGGCGTAACGAGGCGTCCCGGCGAAGATCGCGCGCTCGGAATTCGGGATGTTGATGCCGAGGCTCGCGGCCTTGCGCGTTTTTGGCCACAACCCGGTTGCGAGCACGGCGTCCAGATTGCTGTGAGTCACGTTAGATCCCCTTCCTGGCGTTGGGTAGGCAAATCGCTACGGCGAAGCGAACGCTTCAATCACTGGAGTGAACGCCGCGATGCTTTGCGGCGTACACGGATCGAGACCGACGCAGATGTGACGGAAACCCAGAGCTTCCACGTCTTTGAGGAATGCGAGCTGCGCCTCGGCATCGCCTGCGAAAGCATTCGCTCGAGAACCGGTGTATCCTTCTCCCGCTATGCTCACGCCAATCGTTCGAATGACCGACTTCGGATCGCGTCCGGCGGTTTCCATCGCGCTGTCAAGTTTCTCGATCTTCTCCGGAATCCCTTCCGTGTTGCCATACCAACACGTGTTCCAGGCATCGCCGTATTGCGCGAGCAAACCGAGCATGCGGTCGCCAGAAGAGCCAACCAGGATCGGAGGACCTTCGGCGCGTGGTCCACGCGGCAAATTCACCGCATCGTTGGCCTGAAAGAACTCACCCCGCACGTCCGCTTTCCCATCGCGGAGCATTCCGTGAATGATCCTCAACGCCTCTTCGAACTGCGACACGCGCGGTTCAAAACGGATGCCAAACTGGTCGTTCTCTGGCTTGTGCCACCCAGCGCCAAGACCGAGGATGAACCGTCCGCCGCTGATGTCATCGATCATCTCCGTCATCTTGGCGATGACGCCAGGGTTGCGATAGGCGGTGCAGGCGACCATCGGCCCGATCTGGACATCCGGAACTGTCGCCGCGATTGCGGCCATCAGTGTCCAGGCGTCCCAGGCGCCGCGCACGTCATCGTCGGTAGTGAAACTGAAGTGATCGGCAAACCACAGCATCTCGAAACCGGCGCTTGCCGCATCGCGCGAAACCTGGAGCATATCGGCAAAGTGCGGTGTGCCGGGGAAGGTCGCGCGCTGCGACACCGGAACCATCATCCCAAGACTCGTCGAGCGGCGCGTTTCCGGCCAGAAACCGGTCGCCCGGATGGCGTCGGTCTTTGCGGAACGGTCGTGTTCAGTCACCAGGTGAACCCTTTCGCGCGTGTGTTCGGAGTGGGAGGCGCCTGACAGGTTGTCGCCACTCACGCTACCGCATGGGCGTCTCGCTGGGTAGCCCGATCTGACGGTTCGACCGAGTCAAGGGCTATTCCAGGCTCATGCGTTGCAATCGCCAGGTCGCCAACGCGGTGCAGATTACGAGCAAGGCGATGATGGTGATGACCACGGTCGATTCCCCGGAAGGTCCATCGACCGAAATACGCGGATCGTCGAGGAGACGAGTGAACAGCGATTGCGTGTAGTGACGAATGCTGATGGCGCGGATGCCGGGCAGGAATTGGGAAAGTGTCGATTCCCAGACGAAGACGTAGAACACCCCGATCAACAAGGCACGCTGGACAAACAGGCTCAACAACATAAAAAGCGATCCGAAGCCAATGATTGCCACCAGGCTCGAGGCCAATGCCGGCCACAGCAGGTCCCGTAACTCATCGACGTTGCCGAAGGCGGTGATTGCCCAGGTCACGACAATTCCAAACCAGGTGAGCGGAATCAGGACGGCAACCACAGCCAGCAGTTTCTCGAACACAATCTGCAACCGGCTGACCGGTTTCAAGGTGAGGTACTGCAATGTGCGGTCTTCGATTTCGTCTCCCAGCGCCGCGGTCGCCAACACCAGCGTCGCCAGCGGCAGCAACGTGCCCGAAAACAGATTCAGGTACAGTCCGGAGAAGATCGAGCGCAAGTCCCGGATCGAGTTCTCGTCCGGTACAGCCTGCACGATGCCAGCGAGGATCGCCGCCAACAGCGAGATGCCAAGCACGACAAAGATGGACCTGGAACGCAGGAACTGCCGAACTGTCAGTACGGTGATTGTCATCGACATGTCGACTATTTCTCCACAAGATACGAGAACACCGACGATAGCGACTCATCGGTGGCCTGGACCTCGAAGAGCCGAACCTGTTGCTGCTGGGCGGCCACGGGAACCATGCGATAGAACGTCGGCACATCGTTGGTGGAGGCGACGATGCGACCGAGCGCGTCGATCCGGACCGATTGAACCGAAGTTTGTCCGATCAGCGCCGCCGCAAGCTTCCGGGAATCCGATGCCTTGATCCGCACCTCGTGATCGTGCGCGTCGATTTTTTCGCGGATTGTCCGAAAGTCGCCAGCGGCCGCCAACTTGCCGTTCACGATCACAATGATGTTCTCGGCAAATCGCTCGACCTCGACCAGCACATGCGAGGACACCAGCACAGTCTTGCCGGAATCTCCGAGCTCGCGAATCAACCGGATCAGTTGCGCGCGTTGCACAGGGTCGGTGCCATTGAGCGGTTCGTCCATCAGGATCACGCGGGGATCGTGAACCAGCGCTCCCGCCACCTTGATCCGCTGGCGCATGCCCTTCGAATAGCCTCCAACCTTGCGATCGGCCGCCGATTGCATGTCGACCAGCGAAATCGCCTTCTCGACTGCCTTGTCGACATTGGCGAGGTTTTGCAATTTGGCGTTGAGGCGCACAAAGTCGCGCCCGGAGAGAAAGGGATAGATCACTTCATGCTCCGAGACCAGGCCAAGATCGCGATAGGCTTGCGGCTTTCCCCGCATCTCGACGTCGTTGATGGTCACCTTGCCCGAGGACGGCGCCTGCAACCCGGCCATCATCTTGAGCGTAGTCGACTTCCCGGCCCCGTTTGGACCGAGCAGGCCGGTCACACCGGGTCCAACACCAAACGAAATGTCGGACACCGCCACGATGTCGCCATACCACTTCGATACTTGATTCAGCTCGATCGTGGCTTGCTCGGCATCGGCCATGCCGCGCATTGCAGGCACGGGCGCCTCGACAGTTGTGGTCGAACGGGTCTTCGTCAGCATCTGTGGGCCCGCCTACGATTCATCCCTGGGGCTGTAACGCCAGCGAAGGATCAGGATGCCGGCAATCACCAGCGCCAATGAGTAGCCGAGGTACACCGCCAACGAGAAATCGGCTTGATCGACCGCGACATTGTCGAGGTCGTCGAAGAGATGATCGGAGATGGCCGCAAACACGTCCGGAAAGCTGAGCAGGATCAGGTACCGGCTCCAATCGTACTCGTCGAGGAGCTCCATCGAGACGTTGGCGATCCCGGTCAGGATCAGGAAGCCAATCAGGATGATCGTGATCGCCACTCCCTTGCGGTCGGTGAACGACGAAACCATGAGCCCAAGCGTGCCAAGCACGGCGGCGGTCACAAATCCAAGTAGCAACACTCGCCAGAGATCGCCGAAATTGTCACGCATCGCCTGCAACGGCGAATTGTCGACAAGTTGACGCCCAATCCACAGCAACACCGCCGGGACCAGCGAGAGGGTCATCGTGAGCAAGGTGATCGCCACAACCTTGGCATTGACGTAGTCGAACCGCGCAATCGCCCGCGAAAAGTAGAGTGGCAAGGTTCGCTCGCGACGATCGACGCACACCATCTCCGGCGCCGACATCGCCACGAAAATGCCAACGATCAGGAAGATGATTCCCATGTAGGTCGAGTAGGATGCGAACCCGGCATCCGGGGCGATCGTGCTGATTCCGATCATCACCACCAGCGGAATGATCGCCGAGGTGTAGAGGAGGATAGGCAGGATCTTGGCCGACCAGCTCTTGCGAATACCCATCGCTCGCTTCATCGAGAAGCCGACGAGCGAACGGAAGGCCTGGCGACGACCGAGCCGCTCGCCGGTGTAATGAGCATAGCCGCGATCGAAAACCTCTCCATAACGACCAGGGGCCGCGGTTTCCGCGGTGCTATCGTGTGACATCGCTGGCCTCCCGCGCGGCGCCGACATCGCCAAGATAAATGTCTTCAAGCGTTCGCGAGCGAGACCGCAGCGTGCGCAAGGACGCCTGTTGTTCCACAGCCAGGTCCCGAATCAGGTCGTACACCCGGTCCTCATCGTCTTCCACGATCATTTCGTCCCGCCCCATTTCGACATCGCCAGAACGCACCGCGATGCCCTGGCGTCGCAATTCGTTGGCAAAGGCGACGGCATTGCCATCGATCTGAACGACGATCTCACCGCGCACGGTCTCCATTTGACCGAGCGGTTGGGCGGTCACGAGTTTACCTTCGTCGAGAATCACAACGTAGTCGCAAACGCGTTCGATATCTTCCAGGATGTGCGAAGAGAAAACCACGGCGATCCCAAGATTCCCGTATATCCGCTCGACCAGCTCGAGCATGTCTTCGCGGCCTTGGGGATCCATGCCGGCGGTCGGCTCGTCGAGAAACACAAGTTCAGGGTCGTGAACAATCGCCTGGGCAAGTTTTACCCGTTGCCGCATGCCAGTCGAGAACCCCTTGATCAACCGGTAGCGCTCTTCGGATAGACCGACCTGGTAGTGGACGTCGGCGGCGCGTTGGCGGGCTTGCCGGGTGGGGAGTCCGCTCATCTCGGCCATATGTCCGACGAAGTCGGCGGCGGTAGTCGAGAGCGGCAAGGCATCGGCTTCGGGCATATAGCCCACGTGTTCGCGTACCTTGGTGCCTTGTGTCTGCGTGTCGTAGCCGACGACGGTCGCAGACCCGGTGTTTGGCTTGACCAATCCAAGCAGGGTCCGGATCAGGGTCGTTTTGCCCGCGCCATTCGCGCCAAGCAACCCAACCGACGATCGTGGGATTGTCAGCGTGATGTTATCGAGCGCGGTGAAGCGCTTGAACTTCTTGGTGACGCCACGGACTTCAATCACCGGCGACGCCGCCGGTGACGTTGACGCACTGGTTTCGCTCTGCAGGATCGCCATCTGACGGGGAATCCTCTGACTTGCGATTGCGCTGCAACCGGGCAGCTTCGTCGTCGGTGTCTCAACGAGGAGAGTGTAGCAGGCTCATCTTTGGATGACCGGAAATGCCGTTGTCGGTCTATCCTCCGCTCGACGCCTGCCCGCATGGGCAGGACGCTCCCTGCTCAACTTCGGGATGCGATTCGTCGCCGCCATCCCATACCGTTAACAGACGACGCACGTTCGATTCGAGTTCCAGATGTGGACTTTGTTCCCAACATGCGCCTTTTGACCGACATGCGCAACCATCCTCGATTATTCAGGAGTGATTGGCCATGACCATCGACATCACCGCTCAGCAAATTGGAAATACCTTCGCCGATGCAGTGGAACGGGTGACCCCGAGCCTCGTCGCCGTACTTGGCCGCAGTCGCTTGCCTGGCACCGGGACCATCTGGGATACGGACCAGACAGGGGCCGTGATCGTTACCGCCAGTCATGTCGTCGAACGCGAAGAGCAGATCGCGATTCGACTTGCGGACGACGCCGAGGTTCCGGCTACGCTCCTCGGGCGTGACCTGACCAGGGACCTCGCGGTGCTACGAGTCGACGCCACGGACCTCGAGGCAGCATCGATCGCCTCAGTCGACGCCAGAGTCGGCACACTGACGATGGCCGTGGGACGCCCGTTCGTATCTTGTACGCAAGCCTCGTTCGGCTCTGTCGTCTTCATTGGCTCTCTCCGAAACCGAAACCCTGGCGCCGGCCGCGTGATCCACGCCGACGCCACGCTGTATCCGGGGTTCTCCGGCGGGCCGTTGATCGACGCGAGCGGCGACGTGCTCGGGATCAACACCTCCGGAGCCCGGCAGGTCGGCGGCATCACGATTCCCGCCGATCAGGTTTCGCGGGTGGTTCGCGACATCGTCGAAATCGGCTATGTCAGGACCGCCTGGGTTGGCATTACCCTCCAGCAAATCGACCTTCCCGACCACGTTCGCGAGTTCCACCCGGATCAGCAAACCGGTCTGATTGTCCTCGGAATCGAGGAAAACACGCCCGCCGCGGACGCGGGGCTGTTCGTCGATGATATTCTGGTGACAATGGATGGTCAGCCGCTTGCCGATGTCACCGATCTCAAGCAAGTCCTCTGCGATGAATTGATCGGTGAATCGCTCACGGTCACCGCCTGGCGAGGCGACACCCGTCGCGACATTGTGGTGACCCCGGTCGCCCGTCCCGAACAACCTTGACGCTGCATCGACCCGTCGCCTGAACGGAGAACGTCCGATGTCCTCAATTTCACCCGCCACTCGGCCCACACCGATTGCGACCCTGAATGAGCGCGGCGAAACGATGTTCCCTGCTCGCCGGGGATTGGCGAATCCGGCTTCGAGCAGGAACTCGGCGCGCCGCCTCGTTGTGGGCATCGTCGCCGCCTATCCCTCCATGCGGGCCGGACTCGGTGCGCTGGTCCAAAGCGACGTCAACCTGACCGCGACGGCGATTGCGCCGGCGGCGTTGGCCGCCGCGTCGGGAATGCCGGCACTGGCCCAAATCTCCGACGCCGATGTGATCCTTGTCGAACCTGGCGATCTCGGGCTTGCAACCCTCGAGAATCTCGTCGGATTGGGTCGGGATGAGGATGTTCCGCTGTTGTGGTTGGGAACCACCGGACTGCCCGAAACCGCCCGAACCAGCAGGCATGCCGGTGGCGTGATCTCGCAGGACGCGGATGCCGAAACCGTGGTTGCGGCGATCCATGCGGTGCAACAGGGTCTATCCGTGTTCGACCCCAACTTGAGCCAGATTGAACTCTCACTGCGTGGTCCCTCGCGCAGTTCCGGTCCGCTTGCGGTGGCCTCAACCCTGAGTCCGCGAGAACGCGAAGTGCTGGAACTCGTCGCGGCAGGGTTGCCAAACAAGGCGATCGCCCGCGCGCTCGGGATCAGCGATCATACGGTCAAGTTCCATGTCAGCTCGGTGTTGACAAAACTCGACGCTGGCAGCCGCACCGAAGCAGTCACGATCGCCACCCGCCAGGGAATACTTTCGCTGTAGGAGTCATGGACACGAGGGTCGACACGGTGTCGACCCCTACTCAAACCTCCGCTCTGCTCAATCGTGGACCTCAACTCGCATCCCGATTTCGGCGAACTCGAACACGGTGACTGCCGCGGCGGCATCAAGGCGAACGCACCCAAGCGTCGCCGGATTTTGCCACGGCTTCTCATTCCCGAACTCGTCGCGCACGGGCGAGTGAATCCCGTTTTTGCGCTCGGGATCGAACCCGACCCAATCGCTGAGCCAGGTGTCGTCCGCGAAAGGCGTCGGGGCTAACCCCTTGTTCATGCTGTAGACGTGAAATGTGCCGATCGCCGTCGCATAAAAGCCATCGGAGGAGGGATCGCGCCCGATCTTGCCGGCAAACGAGGCTATCGCCGTATCACCCGCAAAGAGGGTGACGGTGGCGGTCGTGCGGTTGACGTCGATCCAATGTTCGACCGGCTCTTTCACCAAAACCGGTTCGACGACGACGGGAACGTCGGGCGCCCAACGTTCCGGTTGCTCAGCGGCCGAGACCTCGGGAATCTGGACGGCGGGTAGCGACCTCGGCGCCGTGTCGTCATCGAACGCCAGATACGCGACGGCCATCCAGCCTCGGCTTCCTTCGAATTGAACAGGAGCGAACCCTGCTTCGACCTCGCCGACAACCTGGATCGGTGCGCCTTGATTCACGCTGCCGAGTATTGGCGCCTCAGTAGTCGGGTTCTCCCGGACGTTGAGGACATCCGTGGAAACCGTCGCCCACCTCGAGATTGGCGGAGTTTCCCCGGCTCCGGGAAAGCTCCACCCGGTGGCAAACGCGAACAGCCCACTTCCCACAATCGCGGCGACCACGATGACCGCGAGCGCCGCCAGCAATCGTTTGCCGGGCGCCCGGCCCCTGCCAGTTTCTCGTGTCGATCTTCGGCCCGCCATCTGCCCCCGCTCCGGATCGCATCCACCCAACACGTCGCGTCCCCGGTCGCCGATGGTCAAGTCGGTCGGCGACCAGGGACGCCACGCCTACCGGTGGACTTCGACGCGCATCCCGATGTACGAAAAGTCAAAGACCGCCTGAATCTCGGCCGGGGCGAGCGCCACGCACCCGCCGGTTTTGCCCGCCCCGTTCGGCAGGATGGATCCATTGGCGTCCTTGGAATACGAGTGAAAGCCGTTGAACCGGGACGGATCGAACCCGACCCAGTGGGTGATGTAGGCTCCCGCCCACTTGGTGTAGGCCAGCGGTTCCCACTTCGCGTAAACGTAGTACGTGCCTACCGCGGTCGAATAGAAACCATCTGGCGAGGTGTCGAATCCGACCGACCCCCAATACGTGGCCTGAGCCGTGGCCCCGACATACAAGGTGACCTGACCAGACCGGGCGTTGACATCGATCCAGCGTTCTCCAGTGGGCGCCGACACCTCGACAGCAGCGTTGCTGGTGGCGCCAGTAGATACCGTGGCGTAATTGAACTCGCCATCCCAACTCAGGTAGGCGGTGGCGACCCAGGCCACATCGCCGAAGTAATTGATCGGCGAGTAGCCATTGAAATCGTTGCCGATGACCTCGATCCATTCACCGGGACCGTAGGAGTCGACGACCCCCGCGCTGGACGAAGCGTCGCTGCGCACATTCAGCGAGTCGGCATCAACCATTGCCCAGGCGCTCCACGACCAGGCTCCCGCTTGATTCGCGGCACTCGAAGGCGCGGGCGCCGGAGGCATGTCGGTGGTTGCGCTGTCACTCGACGAGTTGGCGCCCGATGCTCCACTTCCATCCGGGTCGAGGAACTCGGCCCAGACCCAACCAATTGTGCCGTTGTAGTGGACTTCGTACATGAAGTCTTCGGGTCCCCAGAAGATGTCGACCCGATCGCCACTGTCCAGGTGATCGATCACGGTGAAATCGGTGAGGTGAGCAAACACCTCGACCCCGTTGGTGTTGATTGTGCCCCCAAGACCTGCGTTAGCCACGTCCGGCGCCGCAATGCCGAACCCGGCCATCAACGTCAGTCCGAGCACAACGACGATGGCAAGCCGCGCCAACCGGGAATGCCCGTGCCCGCGCGGCTGCGTGAATGACGAGTCAGCCAGATCGTCAGGTCGATACGTCCCCTCCAACACCGTAACCCCTCCCCAAGCTCCATACCAGGCAAACCAGGCGGCTTGCCCCACAATCAACGATCGCCTCTTGCTGAACGTTGTGTACGTACAGAGTGTACGGACAGTACAAAGATTTGTAAAGGGGCCCGTTCGACTCGATTGCGAAGGTGACTCGCCCACTGTGACTTATTGTCAACAAACGGTTGGTTTTTGGGCCTAACTTTGACAAATTTGTCAACGGGCGGCGCCGGAAGCCGGAGTGATGGATCATCCATGTCGCGATTGATCTTGTCCCGATTGAGTCGCGAATGTGAATCGCGAGTCCGAGCGGCGCGACATTCCAGCGCTTCGTTTTACTTCCGAGGTCAGGCGACCTATACTGATGTCAGGTTCATTGAATGAAGCCGGGGGTCCTGCCTCCGGCTTTGTGTTACGC
>JACCUV010000115.1 GCA_013698495.1 Chloroflexia bacterium | reverse complement strand
CGCGATTCCGGCCGGATCGTCGGTCGCGGTCCGCGCCGCCGCCTCGGGCGGCTGGCAACAAGTCACCTGCGCCGGCCGCAACGGTTATGTCTCGACCATGTTCGTCACCGCCACCACCGATCCGGGCGGCAGCAACCCTGGCGCGGGTCAGTCCGGCACGGCTCGGGTCGCCAACACGAGCGGCGACGGCCTGCGCTGTCGCACGGCAGCGCCGTCTGGTTTGGTTATCACGATCATCGCTGAGGGCGCCTCAATCACCACCCGCGGCGCGTCGAGCAATGGCTGGACGCCCGTTGTCTGCGGTGGACGCGACGGCTTTATGAGCAGTCAGTTCCTCACGGCGGGCAGTGGAACCGGCGCCCCCGATCCGAACCCAATTCCTGCGCCAGGCGGATCGGGCATGGGCAACGGCGACCGCGGCAAGGTCAGCGTTCGAGCTAACATGCGCTATCAGGCATCGATGGGCGCGCAGGTGATGATAGTGGTCGAACGTGGAGAGGTGTTGCAGATTACGGGCAATGCCACAAATGGTTTCTATCCAGTCAATTACGATGGACTGCGGGCCTTCATGAGCGTCGATCTGCTTACCGAGACGTCCGAGCCGCTCAGTAAACGTAGCGGAGGCGGAAGCGGTGTTTCGGTCGGTGTTGGCGCCGTCCTCGGGTCGCTGACCCCTCGAATATCTCAACCGTTTGGACAGACTGCATTTTCAATGGGCGCGGGATCCTGGATGTACGGATACGCCGCCGGTTTGGGTGTGCCGTTGGCACATCCCGGCATCGACTACTCGATGCCTTATGGGACCCGGCTTTACATCCCGGTCTCGGGCACGGTAGTCTACGCCGGAGGCACTGGTTGGTTCAGGGACTCCCGTGGCGATGGCGCCGGGCGAGGCGAGTTGCGGATTCGGACCGACAATGGACACGAGATTATCTTCGGGCACATGTCCTGGATTCCGCTGCTCCCGGGTCAACGCGTCGTTGCTGGCGAACTGGCGGGTCTCTCGGGATCGTTCAACGGCGATCATCTGCACCTGGAAGTGCGGGTTCCGGGCAACACCTCAAGTGGCTGGCAGGCCATAGATCCGAGCCGGTATTTTGCCGGAGCGACGTCGGCATACCGCAATCAATTGACAGGCGTATAGCAGAACAAATCGAGGGAAGGCGGTCCGGATCGGACCGCCCTCGCCGTTGATGTCACCCGATTGCGGGTTATGCCTCGACCAGCACCCCGTCGCTATCGACCATGGCCTCACCGTCCTGACCCGAGTACTCAAGCCGTCCGGAAAGCTCCGGCGACGCGTCGGTGATGCGGGTGCGGATGCTCTGCAGCATATCCGGATTGGCTTTGAGGAACGTCTTGACGTTTTCTCGCCCCTGTCCGAGCCGCTCTTCCCCAAGGTAGAACCAGGCGCCGCTCTTGCGCACGATCCCGAGATCGGTCGCGACGTCGAGCACGCTGCCCGCCACTGAAATCCCTTCGTTGTACATGATGTCGAACTCGGCCTGGCGGAACGGTGGGGCAACCTTGTTCTTGATCACCTTGACCCGCGCCCGGATCCCGATCGCATCCTGACCATCCTTGAGGGTCTCGATCCGGCGGATATCCATTCGGACCGAGGCGTAAAACTTCAGCGCCTGCCCACCGGAGGTGGTTTCCGGGCTTCCGTACATGACGCCGATTTTCATTCGCAACTGATTGATGAAGATCACGCACGTGTTCGAGCGGCTGATCGCGCCAGTGAGCTTGCGCAGGGCCTGGCTCATCAATCGCGCCTGCAGTCCGACGTGGGAATCGCCCATGTCGCCTTCGATCTCGGCCTTCGGCACCAGCGCGGCGACCGAGTCGATCACAATCACGTCGAGGGCGCCGGAACGAACCAGCGTTTCGGTGATTTCCAGCGCCTGCTCACCGGTATCCGGCTGGGAGATCAGCAACTCATCGAGGTTAACGCCAAGTTTCGAGGCGTAAATCGGGTCCATCGCATGCTCGGCATCGACGACCGCCGCCATCCCGCCCAATTTCTGCGCCTCGGCAATGATGTGCAGCGCCAGGGTCGTCTTTCCCGAGGACTCCGGACCGTAAATCTCGACGATTCGGCCACGCGGCACGCCGCCAATCCCGAGCGCCAGGTCGAGGGCGATGCTCCCGGTCGGGATGCCGTCGATCTGCATCGGATTGGTTTCGCCCGGCTTCATCTTCATGATCGAGCCCTTGCCGAACTGCCGCTCGATCTGGGCAATCGCGAGGTCGACAGATTTGGCTCTCTCGTTTCGATCGTCTGCCATGAATGTGGCCCTTTCGTGGTTGCTCTTCCAGGTTTGGCGCAACGGCGCTTCCGCGCTCCGCCACGTCCTCGAAACGCGCTCCGGCGATGCGACGCTCGCGTCATTGTGCATCAACCGCGGCGATTATCATGTGACATTCGCAAGCGCGGTATCCAGTCAACCAACGCGTGCGAACATCTGTTCGGATTTATCGACAATGATACGGTATGTACGTTCCCAGGTCAACCAAATCCAAATTTTCGGTCTGTCTTGGGAACTCGCGGATCCCGAATTGGATGTGACAAACCCTCCGCGCCACGTCGGAGTTCCCGTCCTGTCATTGGCCTGGAACATACCGCGACTCGCGGCAATGCGTGTACCATGCCGATCGGATAGTGCGTGAAGCAACACAAGCGAGGAGCAGATCAGGTGAAACGAGCGTCAAGAGTCAGAAGCTGGAGCTTAAAGATGCTCGTTGTCCTGGCCACGCTCGGCGATGTCTCGGCCGCGTCCGCACATGGTGAAACTCCCGATGCCGAACCGCATCTTACCGGCATCGACTGCCCCGATCCTCTCCTTGCAGGTGCAAGCGATCTCACCGCCGGCGAGGACTTCACTTGCGCCATGCTCACCGTTCCGCGGGATCACGATGACCCGAACGGCCCTCAACTTCAGTTGTTCACAATCGAGTTGCCCAGCTCGAGTGAAACCCCTGCTTTGGAACCGGTGATTTTCCTCGCCGGCGGACCCGGTCAGGCTGGCTATCCGCAACTTGCGCAGTTCTCAATCGAGTCGCCTGAGCACACCGCCTCATTCGCGCAATTGCGCGACACCCATGACGTGATCTTGATCGACCAGCGCGGCACCGGCTTCTCCCAACCGTCGCTGGCGTGCCCGGATGACGAAGGCCTCGATTGCGACGACAAGTCGACCTACGCCGGAATCGACCTCACCGCTTTCACAACCAGGCAAAACGCGGCCGACATCGATGTCCTGCGGCGTGCGCTGGGCGCGGAGTCGGTCAACCTCGTCGGCACGTCGTATGGTTCTTGGCTCGCGCTCGCGGTGATGCGGGACTTTCCGGACACCCTCCGCAGTGTCGTGTTGAACTCGCCGGTCCCACCGCAGGGCAACCTCTTCGCCGGGCAACTGATTGCATTCCAGACAGCGCTCGATGCGTCGATGGCAGGCTGCGAACGCGATCCCGAATGCGTGGCCGCCTACGCTGACCTCGACCTTGAGTTGGTTCAGGTTATCGCCGAACTCAACGCCGAACCGTGGATCGTGACGCTTGAAGACCCCGGTAGCGGCAGGACGGCCGATGTCCCGATCGATGGCGACACTCTGATGTTCGTGATCTATCAGATGCACTTCCACGGGCAATTCATCCCGTTCGTGGCCCCGCTGATCGCCTCGGCCGCGACAGGTAGCGATCACGTGTTGGTCGAACTCCTGCCCGAGGTGTTGCAAGCCAGCGCGAGCGTTTCGTCTATCGGGTTCCGGTACTCGGTGCTTTGCCAGGACGAGACCCCTTTCACTTCCGAGGCTGAGGTTTTCGCCGTCGCGAAATCGGCGGACGTGAGCGACCTGGTGATCGAGCACGGCTCGCTGTCGACGTTGACTGGCATCTTCGATGTCTGCGCCGCCTGGGACCTTGCCGCATCGCCCGCAATCGAAAACGAGCCCGTCGTTGGCGATGCGCCCACGCTTATCATGACCGGAACCTACGACCCAATCACCCCCACCTCGTACGGTGAGGACGCGATGGCTACCCTGCCGAATGCGACACTAGTTGAAAGCGGCATTGCTGGACACGATCCCCTTTCGACCAGCGGCGACTGCGGGGTGAGCGTGATGCACAGCTTCCTGATCGACCCGGAGGCCGTGCTGGACACGAGCTGCCTGACCGACGTGCGGCCCGACTTCTCGCCAGAATGATCAGGACGTCCAGGAACTCGATTTCATCCCACATGGTCGTAGAGGCGGACCAGAATCGACCGCGATCAATGTGCTCCATAGTCTAATCTTGTCGATTCGTGTGTCCGCCCGTGCTTGCCCGTCTCTCTGGTGTGTGCCAAGCCCGTTGCTGGAAACGAGAATTACACGACTGCCTGCATGGAAGCCTGCAACCGATGGC
>JACCUV010000111.1 GCA_013698495.1 Chloroflexia bacterium | reverse complement strand
CCTGATACTCCTCTGGCGTGAGCCCGCCCTCACGGGCACGCGTGCCGAGATCCCGGGCAAGCCGCGAAATGGCGCGAAGGCTCAGGGTGTCGGCCGAGGGCACGAATGGCGCGATCAGCCCGCCATTAATCGCGATCGCGATGTTGATGTCGATCGATCCGTGCTCGTACAGCTCACCGTTTTCCCACGAGGCGTTGGCTTCGGGATGGTCGCGAAGGGCGAGGGCAGCGGCTTTTACGATAAGATCGTTGACGGAAATCTTGTCGCCCGATTCTTCCAGAGAGGCATTCACCGTCTTCCGGAAGTCGAGCGCGGCGGTCATACTGACATTCGTCGTGACATAATAGTGCGGAATTCCCAGTTTCGACTCGGTCATCCGTTTGCCAGTCGTGCGCCGCATCCGCGATAGCTCAACGGGCTTGCCTCTTCCGGCACCCGAACGAGGCGCGTCGCTGACCTGGCCGTTGGCCGATGGCGCCGCGGCTCGGGCGCCCGCTTTCGGCGCCGGTTTGGCCCCGGAAACGAAGTCGGCGATGTCGACCTTGACGATGCGGCCGCCCGGTCCCGTGCCGGCGACCTGGGCGAGGTCGATCTCGTGCTCTTCGGCGAGCCGTTTGACGAGAGGTGAGGCCCGCAACCGCTCGCCCGGCGCGCGCTCGAAGGTTTCAGCTGAGGGAGCCGCTGGTTCTGGCGCGGGAGTGGCGGGAGTCGTCTCCGGTTTCGCCGATTCCGCGCTGGCGACCACGGGTTCCGGTTCGGACTTCTGGGCGGGCGCGGCGTCGGCCGGGAAGTCGGCGGGCGCGGCGCCTTCCGGGGCCTGACCGACCTCGTCCTCGGGACCGATCGTCGCGATCACGGTCCCGATCGCCGCCGTAGTTCCTTCCTCGAGCAGCACATTGGTGAGAAAACCGCTCTCCTGGGCCTCGATCTCAAGCGTGACCTTGTCGGTTTCGATCTCCGCGATCGGGTCGCCCTCGGCGATCTCATCGCCTGCCGCCTTTAACCACTTGAGAAGGGTGCCTTCTTCCATGGCGTCGCCCATTTTGGGCATAATCACCGTTCCCATGCGCTATACCTCGAGATACAAGACCCGGCGTGCGGCATCGATGATCTGCTGCTCGCTCGGGAAGGCGGCTATTTCAAGATTCCGGGCATACGGGGCTGGCACTTCGGCGCCACTGACGCGCACGACCGGGGCATCGAGTTCATCGAACGCGCGCTCCTGGATGATCGCCGCGACTTCGCTGGCGACACTGAACCACCGCCATTGCTCCTGGACGACCACGGCGCGGTGCGTTTTGCGCACGGATTCGACGATCGTGTCGCTGTCGAATGGGCGAATCGAGCGCAGATCTACGACTTCGGCATCGATCCCGTCGGCGGCGAGCTTCTCGGCGATCCGCAACAACACCGGGGCTTGCCGGCCATAGCCTATGAGCGTGACATCGGCCCCTTCGCGGGCGACCCGGGCCTTGCCGAACTCGACCGTGTAGTCGCCTTCCGGAACCTCGCCTTTGGTCCCGTAGAGCGCGCCGGCCTCGAGGAAGATGACCGGATCGGGGTCGCGGATCGCGGCCAGCATCATGCCCTTGACATCTTCTGGCGTCGACGGCGAGACAACCTTGAGCCCGGGAAAGTGCCCGTAAAACCCTTCGAGGCTGTGCGTGTGCTGAGCCGATAGCTGGACGCCGCCGCCGTTGGGACCGCGAATCACGAGCGGAACCGAAACCTGGCCACCGGAGAAGTAACGCAGTTTGGCGGCGTTCTGGATGATCTGGTCGGCCGCCTGAAACGAGAAGTTCCAGGTCATCATTTCGACGATCGGACGCATGCCCGCCATTGCCATCCCGATCGCGGCGCCGGTGAAGCCGTTCTCCGCGATCGGCGTGTCGATCACGCGTCGGGGACCGAACTGGTCGATCAGGCCATTGGTGACGAGGTGGGTGCCGCCATAGACACCGATGTCCTCGCCGAGCAGGACGACACGATCGTCTCGTTCCATTTCTTCCGCCATCGCGGAGCGCAAGGCATCGCGATAGGTGATTACCGGCATCGAGAGGTTCCCTTTCTCCGTTGGAGCGAGGCACGGTTCGAAATTGAACGACGCGACATAATGTCCAACATCTTCGTTTACCCAGCCGCCTGCACGGGCGCATCGTCGGTGTAGACATCGGTCAGCAATTCGGCGATATCGGGTTCGGGACTCTCTTCGGCGAATTTCACCGCTTCGTCCATTTTGGCTTTGGCCGCGGTTCGAATGTCCGCAATCGTGCTCTCCTCGACACCTTCATCTTCGAGGCGTTTTTCGAGCAACCCGATCGGATCGCGCTCACGCCACTTCCTGACCTCTTCCTTGGTGCGATATTTCTCGAGGAAATCGGCCGCGCCGTGGGGCATGATCCGGTAGGTGAGGGCCTCGACGGCGAACGGTTTGCCGGTTTCGCGAACCCGATCGGCCGCGTCGTGCGCAACCTTGAGGACCGCTTCGAGATCCATGCCATCGACCTTGGTGTGCTCGATCGCGTACGACTCGAACTTCTTGCCGAGATCGGTGTTGGCGGTGGCGCGCTCGACGCTGGTGCCCATCCCGTACTGATTGTTTTCGAGGATGAAGAGGCAGGGATTGAGGCCGTCGCGGCCCCACAGGCCGGAGAGATTGGCGGCTTCGTGAAAGGCGCCATTGTGAATCGCGCCGTCGCCGAGGTAGAGCTGGGTGATGCCGCCGGTTTTCTGGTACGCCTGGGCGAAGGCCATGCCCACACCGAGGGGAATGTGTCCGCCGACAATGCCGTACCCGCCGTAAAAGCCGTTGCTGACATCGAAGAGGTGCATCGAGCCGCCCTTGCCCTGAACCAATCCCGTGCCCTTGCCGTAGAGCTCGGCCATCACGGCCTTTGGATCGGAGCCAAGGAGCAGGACGTGGGCGTGATCGCGATAGGCGGTGATTGCGTAATCCGGTTCGCGGAAGGTGTCGAGGAACCCGGTGGCGACCGCTTCCTGACCGCTGTAGACGTGCATGTAGCCGCCGACCTTGCCCTGCCGGAAACCGCGCTGCGCGGCATCCTCGAACAGCCGGATCTCGACCATTTTCTGGTAAAGGGAAACGAGCGCATCGGAACCCAGCCGGGGTTCGGTTTTTGAGTTGGGCGAACCCTTGCTTCCGTTTTTGGCGGGCGTGCTTGCCGCTCGTCGCCGTTTCCCCTGGCTTTGGGTGGTCGCCATGTTCTGGCCTCTCGAAGTGTTGGGGAGCGCCGTAGTGGCGCTCTGCCGAATTCAGTCAACGGGAAACGCGTGCAAAATCACGCCGTGCACGCCAGTGCTGGCGAAACGGGCGCCGCCTGTAACCCACAGTTGCCCCGAATTGTACCGCAGGCCCGCGCGGAGGTGGTTTCGATAGTATTTCACACTCCTCGGCTTTGTCTTCCACGCGAACGATGGAGAGCGCTCAACCTGCCGGGATCGGCAATTTATCAACGAAGTCAAGAGCGATAGCGAGCGCCCGATCGAACGGGATGAACGTAACACGCGTGGTTGCCTCAAGCGCCTCATACCCGAACCTGGCGCGTAGCGCCAACTCTGGATTGCGAAACTCCGCCCGTGACACGAGCACATTTCGCGCAATTGCTTTGAGTTGTAGCGCGTCTGCAACGCGTAGTCGATCGATCATGGGGTGAGCCTGAATGATCACAGCCAGATCGAGCACATCCTGTCGACGGTTCCGATTTCGAATTGATTGTTGCAGGAGCGACCGCAACTTTTCACCAACGATGTCCTCCAGGGTACAGATACGGAGCGATCCGATCGACGCGTCGATCAGGAAGTGAGTCGCGGCAGAGATAGGTTCGTTTGTGCTGACTTCGACGGGAATCACGTGAGGGCTGGGCTGATCGTTCGCCATACGAATCAGGAGTTGACGTTCGTCTGGAAGGGCATAACCGACTCGCGCCTCGAACGTGGCAAACGTCCTGTCCGAACCGCGCGGATTTTGACGGACGGAGTGAACGGTGAGTCCCAGACTGTACCTCGAAGCAGCACGACGCAGTCCCAATAGAAGGGCGTCCCGAATCGCATCGGCGTTGGCCAACTCTGCCCCACCCGCCATATCGAGCGAGAAGTCGAGGTCAATGGTGCTGCGATTAGGCTGCAGCACGAAATCAAGCGCGTTTCCGCCCTTGAACACCAGATGGTCCCGAAGCGAACCGACACTGGCGATGCCACAGAGGACCACGAATTGTGCGTACCGTTGCCGGGCTTCTTCAACTGTGACGCCGTTCGATCTGGCCCAGGTCGCCAGCCCAACAAAGGACTTTGGGTAGAGGTCTGTCATAACGTAGTATTGTGCAGGTCTCCAACCGGGGCGTTAATTGAAAGATTCCATCGGTCGTCGTAGGTCGAGGAGAACGGTTCAGAACCAACCAGGCGACTGGAACCGCCGCGTTTTGCGTTCACTCGCCATTCCTCCAATGTGGGATGCGTCACGTCCAGTTCATTGAGGACATAGCCAACTCTTTGGCGGAGCACTTTGACGCCCAAACGCTCCACTTGATGGACGAG
This sequence comes from Chloroflexia bacterium, assembly GCA_013698495.1. Lineage (GTDB taxonomy): Bacteria > Chloroflexota > Chloroflexia > Thermomicrobiales > UBA6265 > JACCYX01. Next base: position 675 of record JACCUV010000111.1, on the reverse strand, counting down.
AACGTCCAGATCGACCATGCTTGACCCACCTGCCCACGCGCGTAGAACAGTCGTTATGCCACCGCAAAGTTCGGGGTTCATGAGGCCATCGATTAGGGATCGTTCGGGTGTGGTGTACCTCATGGTGAAGCCAAGAGGCTGATACTCTTCGTGGCCAAAGAACCAAGCTGGCTTGACCCTCTTTGACAGGACTGGACGCCCCAGCACCTTCTTGGGAATAGTCGGCGACGGCCGCATGACACCTTCCCAATCACGGGGGGTTGTTCCGATTGGCAGCAGTCCCCCTGTGCTATCGGCAGAAACGGTAATGGTCATGCCCTTGGGTTGGTCGGTCGTCAATCCGTGGAAGACCAAGGCGGACACGTGGCTCAGGACCGCGTACGGATGCATTTCGAAAAGCAGTTCACGCTCATCGAGAAAACCCTGGCGGGCGTACGCGACGAAGACTTCATTCAGCGAGGGATACCCGCTGATCGCCCGCAACTCCTTGCGAGCACGCATCTGCCGCAGGAGAGGTGAGATATCTTCGATATGTAATGGCAGCCGATTCCAGCGGCGCTCGTGAGGAGCGATGGCAAAAGTGGCACGACGGAGAAGTAACAGCGCGCGCCAGCTGGAGAGCACATGTCGCTGCTCAAAGGCGAGTTGTTCGAGGATCGCGCTTGATGCCGCAAT
>JACCUV010000100.1 GCA_013698495.1 Chloroflexia bacterium | reverse complement strand
TGCGTCTCGATGTGGCTGATCGTGCCGGAATCGGGGGCGCAGGGAATCAAGGATGCGGCGAACTCCGAGTTGAAGGATGACGGACAGCGAGCATCCAACCCCGACCCCGAGGATCAGGCATTGATCGGTCTCATTGACGATGGCGTCTACTGAAGCCCCCAACACGGGAACGACGTGACGTGGGGCGCCACGTGGAGCGCTGATCCATTGACAATGGAATCCAATACGGACCAGTCGCTTGACCGCCTGAGCCTGGCCACCGATGTCGCGAGGTTTCAGGTGTTCTTCGTTGGCGCCGAGGGTGAAACAGCCGACGAGTATATGACCCGGTTCGTACGGTACAGAATCGCCGAAGACACGACCGTCGCCATCGTGGCGCGCGACGCCGATAACGGCGTGGAATGGATTGCCTACACAACTGCCGGTCAGGGCGACCTGGTGCTGCACCTTATCGAAATCCAGTTGGTCGATCGGGATCGAACGCCCCAGATCGGCGAACTCATCGCCGGGTCGGATGAGTTCGACCAGTCATTTAAAGACGCCATTCGGGAGATCGAAGTCGCCAGTTTGCCGCCGTTTGTCATCGTGGAATGTTGGCCCGAGTATAAACAATCTATACTGCCGGAATACCATCAATAGAGGTTTTTCTCGCGGGACTTGCGGTTTCTCACACATGGGTTCACGACCCCGCGAAGATGTGGAACGGTGAACCACAATCGCGTCGCAACGACGCTTGAGGGATTCGATTCATGACAGTTGCTTTCGTGCGCGGAACGACGACCAGGCGAGTGACTTTGATGCTGGCCATGATTCTGTTGTTGTTGTCGTCGCTGGTCACGGCTCCGATAGCCGCGCAAACGAGCGAAGGGTCGTTCACGTTCGACGGTGGCCAGACGCTGACGTGGGGAGACGACTGGGAACTCGACGAGGATTCAGTCGCACTGGAGGATGGCGTCGAATCGGCCCTCTTCTTCCGGGGCGTTTCGGTGCTGTCGGTGCTGACCGTGCCGAACGACTTCGACTTGAATCAGGGTCGAGATATCTTCCTGGATGCATTCCTCGACGCGGTCGGGGAATCCGTCACAATCGACCGTGGCTCGTACGGGCAAGTGTCGTATTCACTGGACCTGGTGAACAGCGCCGGATTCGAATCCGGCGTGTTCACCCTCTTCCGCGCCGGTTCGGGCGCCACACCAACCTTCGCCTACGTGTTCTTTGCCGAGGTGTCTGAGTTTGCCTCCGAGTTCGCCAGCGCGCAAACCACGTTCCTGCTCGATGGCGAAGGCTTGTTCGACGGCGTCGAGGGCACGGGTCTGCAAGATTTGCTGGTGGCCAACACCGGGTCGGCTCCTCCCCCGCCCGAGGAGGAGATTGCCGATGTCGTTGAGACGCCCGAATCGGTTGAGATCGATGTCGATCCCGCCGATGACGCAAACGAACCGGAGACCGAGGGTTTGGGCGATCTCAAGGATCGCGACGATGACGAAGACGCCGCGGACGCCGATGCAGACGATCCGCCAGGAACCGGACTGGTCGACGATTCAACCTTCGTCAGTCCCTGGTACGAGTCTGAACTTCAGTGGGACCGCGCCTGGGAGGTGAATGTCGATCGGGATCCTTTCATTGTCGAGAATGGCGATGGAGGAATCGACTATATTGCCCTTCGTTGGACCGGAGAAGGAGCCACGTTCCTTACCGTCTCGTTCGTCCCGGTCGACGGCAATCAACCTGTCGAGCTCCTTGAGTTGTGGCAAACGGATGAGTTCATTGCCGATATGAACATTCATCCGGATGGCGGCATTGTGCTCGTCGAAGGTACCGAAGCGATTGCTGCGATCGTCATCAGAGATTTTACCGACGATGGCACAGAGTTCTTCCTCTATCGCGAGGCCAGGTTTGATGCTGAACGCCAAAGCGTTGTCTTGTTCAACTTCACGACGATTCCTGCGCTGGCCGATCCCTCGCTGACGGCGGCCCAGGCCGGAATTGTTCTGGACGACGAGCCCGTTCTGGATTTCTTTTCGGTTGAGGAGGTGCTCGACGCACTCGAGTAGCGCCACCATGCGGCGACCTTGTGTATTGATCTGACTGGAGCGACCGGAGCGCCAATTCTGGTCCGCTCGATTCAGGTTAGACGGATGTCCGCGACCAGCGCCGCCCTCGGCCCATGTTGATTCGCCTCCCTGCACAACCTCCCACGGTTTGGCACTCTCCCATGGTAATTTGCCAGATTATTAGCACTCACCCCTTGTTGAGTGCTAATTGCTGTGATAGGCTGTAGCCGCAAGAGATGAATCGCTCGTTTTCGAGCGCATTCGCATTGATGTGAAGGGCCCGAATTTGTCGGGCGCTTGTAATGTTTCAGGAGGACAGGGAACCATGTCGGATTCCGCATCCAAGCTCAAGCCCCTCGGCGATCGTTTGGTCGTGAGACCAGCCAGTCGTGAAGAAACGACCGCTAGCGGCATCGTGCTGCCGGACACCGCGAAGGAAAAACCGCAGCGCGGCACAATCGTCGCCGCTGGCGAAGGTCGACGCGATGACGACGGCAAGCGCATTCCGCTGGACGTCAAGGTTGATGACGAAGTGCTGTTCGCGAAGTACGCCGGCACAGAGTTCAAGCTCGAAGAGCAGGACTTGCTGATCCTCTCCGAGAAGGATGTGCTGGCGATCGTCGTCGGCTAGTCTGCGCGTCCACCTCAACACGATGGTTTCAAACGAGGAGTACAACTGTGGCAAAGGTATTGGAATTCAACGAACAGGCACGGCGTTCGCTGAAAGAGGGCGTTGACGTCCTCGCGAACGCGGTCAAGACCACGCTTGGCCCCAAGGGCCGCAACGTCGCCATCGACAAGAAGTTCGGTGGCCCGACCGTGACCCACGACGGTGTGACGGTCGCCAAGGAAATCGAACTGGAGAATCAGTTCGCCAACATGGGCGCCCAGCTTCTCAAGGAAGCCGCCACCAAGACCAACGATGTCGCCGGCGACGGCACCACGACAGCGACCGTGCTCGCCCAGGCGATTGTCCACGAAGGCATGCGCAACATTGCCGCCGGCGCCAACGCGATGATGCTCAAGCAGGGCATCGACCTCGCCTCCCATGCGGTTGTCGAGCACGTGCTCGCGCTCGCCACGCCGGTCGAGACACGTCAGGAGATCGCCCAGGTCGCCTCGATCTCGGCCGCCGACAATGAAGTCGGCGAGTTGATCGCGGAAGTCATGGAAAAAGTCGGCAAGGACGGCGTGATCACGATCGAGGAGTCCAAGGGCTTCGAGTTCGAGACCGAGTTCACCGAAGGCATGCAAATCGATCGCGGCTACATTTCCCCGTACTTCGTGACGAACACGGAGCGCATGGAAGCCGAGTTCGAAGACCCCTACGTGTTGATCACCGACAAGAAGATTTCGGCGATTGCCGACATCCTGCCGACGATCGAGACCGTAGCCCGCGCCGGCAAGGCGCTTGTCATAATCGCCGAGGATGTCGATGGCGAAGCTCTCGCCACCCTCGTCGTCAACAAGTTGCAGGGTCGATTCCAGTCGCTCGCGATCAAGGCCCCGGGCTTTGGCGATCGCCGCAAGGAAATGCTCCGCGACATCGCCGCCCTCACCGGCGCCCGTGTCATCTCCGAGGAAGTCGGCCGCAAGCTCGACGGCGTCACGATTGAAGACCTCGGCAGCTCACGCCGCATCGTCGCCACCAAGGACGAGACGGTCTTCGTCGATGGCGGTGGCGACAAGGCTGAAGTCGACGGTCGGATTGCCCAGATTCGCGCCCAGATCGAGAACACAACCTCCGACTTCGATCGCGAGAAGCTTCAGGAGCGGCTTGCCAAGCTCTCTGGCGGTGTCGCCGTGATCAAGGTCGGCGCCGCAACCGAAACCGAGCTCAAAGAGAAGAAGCACCGCGTCGAGGATGCCCTGAGCGCAACTCGAGCCGCGGTTGAGGAAGGCATCGTTCCGGGCGGTGGAGTCACCCTCGTCCACGCCATCGCCGCCCTCGACGGAATCAAGGCCGAAGGCGATGTTCTGACCGGCGTCAATCTCCTCCGCCGGGCGCTCGAAGAGCCGATGCGCGGCATTGTCGCCAACGCTGGCCGCGACGGTTCGGTCGTGGTCGAGCGGGTTCGCCTGATCCAGGCCGAGAAGAAGGACCAGAAGATTGGCTACAACGTCCTCACCGACGAGTACGTCAACATGGTCGAGGCCGGAATCACCGATCCGGTGAAGGTGACTCGCTCCGCGGTCGCCAACGCGGCTTCGATCGCCGGGATGATCCTCACCACTGAGGCCCTCATCTCCGACAAGCCGGAAGCGGCCCCGGCCGGCATGCCGCCGGGCGGCATGGGTGGCATGGACTACTAGAGCGGATCGCGAAATGGTTGACGCCTACCGTCTTGGTAGGGCTGCGGAGCTTGCTCCGCCCGTCTTCCGCCAAGATCGTCAACCTTTGTGACACCCGCTCTAGTCGATGTAGATCATTTCATAGGTGATGGCAACAATTCTGGAACAAGCGCGGTGCGCGTCAAACAGGCGCTTGGCGAGATCGATCCTCAAAGATGTTCTCCCGGCTGGCATCCACTGTCTGTCGGAGATACGGATTGGCGATCGGCCCGTTGAACATTACATCCACCGGACGATCCATCAAGCGTTCCAACGCCTCCACAAAGTCCAGATATCGATTGGCAATTCCTGGCGACCTATCCGCAAAGTCCACTATGAAATCGACGTCGCTGGTCGATTCGGCAAACTTCCCGTTGGCCGCGGAACCGAATACGTCAAGCGAACAGACGCCAAATTGACGACAGAGATCGGCGATGTCGGTTCGCTTGCGTTGGATGAGTTCGATCATTGACGACCCTCCTTGCCTTGAATCTCATCGAGGTCCAGGCGTCACGGCTGCTCGAGGTCGATCGCGACGGAGTTCATGCAGTAGCGCAGGCCGCCGGTGTCTCGCGGACCGTCCGGGAAGACGTGCCCCAGGTGGGAATCGCATCGGGCGCAGCGAACTTCGGTGCGGACCATGCCGAAGGTGCGATCGACGATCTCGTTTGTGGAGCCAGTGATCGCCTCCGAAAAGCTGGGCCAGCCGCAGCCATGATCGAACTTGACGCTGCTATCGAACAG
>JACCUV010000077.1 GCA_013698495.1 Chloroflexia bacterium | reverse complement strand
GCCCGCCTACATCATGATGGGTTTGTGGGGGGTATTCGGCGCGAACACGGTGATCCTACTTGCGGGACTGAAAAACATCCCGAGGGACCTCTACGACGCAGCCAAGGTCGATGGCGCCGGGCGCGTTTCGACGTACATGAACGTCACTTTGCCGATGCTCAGCCCCACCTTGTTCTACGTCCTGATCATCGGTGTAATCGGATCGCTGCAAACGTTCACGCAGGCATTCTTCATTCAGCACACCTCCCGCGCCGGCACCTTCATGAATGTCTACATTTATCAGGAAGCGTTCGAACGCAATCAGATGGGGTACGCGGCGGCGCTGGGCTGGATCATGCTCATCATCATCCTGCTCTTCACGCTGCTGGTCTTCCGGTCCTCCCCGGCCTGGGTCCACTATGAAGGAGAGCGGGCGAAATGATGCGTGCGAACCCAGTGTCCAGCACGAGGAATCGGGGCAAATCGTCACCGGGCGACATCGCGGTCCGCGTGGTGGTGTATGGCCTGCTCGTGTTCGGCGTCGCGATTGTCATGATCCCTTTCCTGTGGATGCTCTCGACCTCGCTCAAGGCCGAGTCCGAACTGTTCGTCTATCCGCCAGAGTGGTTTCCGCTGCCGCCGCAATGGGGAAACTACAACGAGGCCTGGAACGCATTGCCATTCAACCGGTTCCTGTTCAACACCTTGTTCATGACCGCGTTGGCGATGTTCGCCGAGGTCTTCACGGCGGCGATCGTCGCCTACGGGTTTGCCCGTTTCCGATTCCCGCTCCGCAACACCCTGTTCATCGTCCTGCTCTCGACGATGATGCTGCCCGGCATCCTGACCCTGATCCCGAAGTTCGTGATGTGGCGAACGCTCGACCGGATCGACACCTTCACGCCGCTCACAGTCGGAGCCTGGTTCGTGTGGGGTCCCTCGTTCGTGTTCCTGTTGCGCCAGTTCTTCCTCTCGATTCCGCGGGAGATCGAGGAGGCGGCGATCATTGACGGGGCGAATACGGTCCAGATATTCCGGGAGATCATGTTGCCGCTGGTCAAGCCGGCCCTGCTGGCGATCGGCGTGTTGAGTTTTCAGGCGAACTGGAACAACTTCGAGGGCTCCTTGATCTACCTCAACACGTTGGAGAAGTACCCGCTTGTGCTCGGACTCCAGTTTTTCGGCGATTCCTTGTCCCGCGAGGCCCCGAAGTGGCATCTGATGATGGCGATGTCGACGGCGATGGCCGCTCCCATCCTCTTGCTCTTCTTCATGGCCCAGCGATACTTCATCGAGGGCCTCACCGCCGGCAGCGTCAAGGGATAACCTGGCAACGAGCGCGGTCAATTCGGAGCCAAATCGAGTCGGCGGGGTCGTCATTCTGAGCTTGCGATGAATCTCCGTGCGAAGCGCTTCCGACGAAGTCGGAGGTTTGGTTTAGACGGAAGTGATTGACCGCTGACGCGGACCGGTTTCGCCGGGTGATTCTTCCTACGTCAGAGTGACGGCCTGTGGAAATGTCAATTGATTCTTGACGCACCTGTCAGCATCACGGTCGGGAGATAAGTTGGCCAAAGGTCTTTCTGATTTTTGCGTCGGCTCCAATGGATGAAGGAGGCAACCCCACACTATGCAACTCGTTCGACATCCGAATAACCCGATCCTCGAACCGATCGCGGACCATCCGTGGGAGTCGCGAACCGTCTTCAATTGCGGCGTCATCAACCACGGCAACGAAATCGTGTTGATCTACCGCGCACAGGGTCACGACAACGACGTCTCGCGCCTCGGCTACGCAGCAAGCACCAACGGGGTGCACTTCGAGCGGTTGGCCGAGCCTGTTTTCTCGCCGGAAACACCGGACGAAGCGCTCGGCATCGAGGATTGCCGCCTGACACTGATCGATGGCCGAGTGCAGATGCTCTATACCGCCTGGTCGCCGCGCAACATCCAGGTCGGTCGCGCCTCAACCACCGACTTCTCGACATGGGAGCGTCACGGGATCGCCTTTCCCGGTCCCGACAACAAGGATGCCGCCCTGTTCCCGCGCAAGATCAATGGCCGTTATTGCGCGTTCCACCGCATCCCGAAGTCGATGTGGATCGCCTGGTCGGACGATCTGGAAACGTGGGGCGACTACACGAAGATCATGGATCCGCGACTGGGCTGCTACGACGACCTGAAGCTCGGAGCCGGTGGCCCGCCGATCGAGACCGATCTCGGCTGGCTCGTGATTTACCACGGTGTCGACCAGAATCTCGTCTATTGCCTGGGCGTCGCCTTGCTCGACATCGACGATCCCTCGAAGGTGCTGAACCGCCCGAAAGAACCGGTACTCGCGCCCGAGGAGCCGTGGGAGTTGGTTGGCGACGTGCCGAACGTAGTCTTCACCTGCGGCACGGCCGAACGCGGCGACGACTACCTGATCTACTACGGCGGCGCCGACCGCGTGATTGGCTTGGCGACGGCGAACAAACAGGCATTGCTCGACTACGCCGCGAACGGGTGATTGTTCCCCGGTTGACGCGAGTCGCGGACGAAAGGCCGTACCGCGCGTTGGCGGTACGGCCCTTCGACAGGTTCGACAGTGATCGAATGACTACGGCTCGCGGCATGGCGGGCAAACTTCCGGCGCGGCGAAACTCCCGTTGATGGTGAAGAGCGGGTCCGCCGCGAATCCGAGGCTCGACTCTGACGTGAATGCGCCGCCGGTGTCGTGCGCCTCCACGATCGGTGGAGCAGCCGCTGCCGAGCTTGACGACCCGACGACCGCGATCAGGAACGCGAACGAAATCAACCATCGATGAAGTCTGGACCTGGAGTGATCGGCCAGGGCCCGTTTGCCAGCCCTGAGGGCTGGGCGCAGCACGAAGCGCGAACGGTTGACGGTGAAGAAACGTCCCTGGTGCATGAAGTGGCTCCTCTCGCCGGTGGGCCTATCGCCCCTCGCTGGTCGTCGTTCGACTGGCGTACCTGCATCATGGGGCCGAGGTCGGCAGTGCACATCGTAGGAACTACGGCATTGCTCACGGGAGTCAATTTGCGCGAACTACGTAGCGCGTGTTGGGAGGAGACGGCGCCGATCAGGCGAGTCCGTTCCGGATCGCGTACGCGACGGCGGCCGTTCGCGTCGCCACTTTCAGCTTGGCGTGAATGTGCGTAACATGATTGGTGACCGTGCGGAGGCTGATGAAGATGCGATCGGCGATCTCCTGATTGCTGAGACCTTCGGCCATCAATTGCAGCACTTCCAGCTCCCGCTCACTCAACCCCGAGACGAGTTCAGCGTTCCCCGCGGGTTCCGCATGGTCAGCGACGGCACGTGGAACCCCGTTCCCTGGCTCCAGACACGCGTGTGCTTCGACAAGGGCATCCACCAGGTCCAGGCGCTGACCAGACTCCCAGGCGACGTCCCACTCCACGGGCGAAAGCGCCTGCCTGGCGGCGCCCAGCGCGCGATCGTAGGCGCCGCTCTCCGGCAGCGCCAAAACCGCCCCGATTTGACCGCCAATCGCGCTCGCGGCCGAAAAGAGCAGGACTGCAGTGCGCGCGTCTCCACGAACCTGCGCCAAAACCGCGATTCGGCGAAACACGTCGACGGTTCGCTCGGTCTTCGCGACCGTGCCATACAAGGCGAGGGTCTCCGTTAAGACTGTCGCAGCCTCGTCGAACTCATCACGGTCGATGTGAATCAGACCCAGCCAACTGAGCGCGTTGGCTGTCGTCCATGGATCGTGCTGGTCGCGAGCCAACCGCATTGCTGCCGTGCAGTGGGTGAGTGCCAGGTCGAGGTCCCCTTGACCATAGGCGACCACGCCCAGGTGGTAGAGCGTGACCGCGACATTCACCATGTCGCCGGTTTCGCCAAACAGCGCATTCGCCTCGGCAAAGAACGAGTGGCCCGCATCGTAGTCGCCCTGATCTTCCGAGATTGCGCCGCGCACGGACAAGGCGAAGGCGGTTGCCCAACGATCCCCCTGGGAGCGGAAGATCGCCACGCCTTCAGTCAGGCGGCCGAGCGCTTCATCGTCGTCGCCCTGACAGTGAGCAAGATAGCCAAGGCCCACCAGGGCCTTCGCGCGAACCCCCGGTTTTGAGGTGCTCGACGCCCGAACCGCTCGTTCCAGCCAACGCCTGCCTTCAAAGAGGTGGCTGTGGTAGTACCAGAACAACCACAAGCCGCCTGCCATGCGCAATGCAAGGTCCGCGCGATCGTGCGCTGGATCGAGCGACCACTCCAGCGCGCGTCGAAGATTGTCATGTTCGGCCTCCAGCACAGCGAGCCACGCCGCGTCGACTTCGCTGACGAGTCCCTGCTCCGCCTTCTCGACCAGCCACAAGCACCAGTCGGCTTGACGGGCCGCACAGGTCTCGACTTCGCCGTGCGCCTCCAACTGCTGCCAGGCGAAGGTGTGGACCGATTCGAGAACGGAGAATCGAGAGGTCCCGTCGGAACGCGCATCGAGCGCGATCAGGCTCTGATCGACCAGGGACCCGGTCAAGTCGATCGCCAATTCATCGCGAATGGTGTTTCCGGCGCCCTCTCCGCGATCGGTGCAGACATGTTCGATGGCGTCGAGTGTGAAACCACCGGCAAAAACCGACAAGCGTCGGAAAAGGTCCTGCTCGGCGAGGGTGAGGAGATCGTAGCTCCAGTTGATGGCGAGGTGCATCGAGTGCTGCCGATCCTCGGCGGCGCGTCGTCCCATCCGCAATAGGGTGAGTTGGTCTTTCAAGCGCTCCAGGATCTCGGCGACTGAAAGCACTGTGACCTGCGCCGCGGCAAGTTCGATCGCCAGTGGCAACCCGTTCAAACGCTGGCAAACATCGGCGACAAGTTGGCGATTCGAGGCGTTCAGGTCGAAGTCGGGACGGACGGCCCTGGCCCGCTGCACGAACAATTGCAGCGCGGGACCCAATCGCCCATCGCCTTCACTCGTTTCCACAACCGGTAACGGCGCAACGAGAAACCGTTGCTCACTGGTCAGATGCAATGAACTTCGGCTTGTCGCCAGCACCTTGAGGCGTGGACAGTGCGCCAGTAGCTCGATCAGCCACGGCGCGGCCACTCCCGCCAAGTGCTCGAGATTGTCGAGCACCAATAGCAGGTGCCGGAGGTGCAATGCATCCCGCAATTGGTCTTCCACGGGAGCGAGCGGGTTTTCGACAATCCCGAGCACTCGCGAAACTGTTGCCGGCACGAGCGTGCGATCCCGAACCGCAGCAAGTGGCACAAACCAGGCTCCGTGCACAAACTCGCGCTCGGCGATGCGGGCGACTTCCAGCGCCAGGCGGGTTTTGCCCACACCGCCCGGCCCAACCAGAGTGACGAGCCGGAGGTCGTCCTGGTCCAGCAACGCAAGGACCTGCCTGACTTCGTTGTTGCGACCGAGAATTGGGGTCAGCGGTACGGGAACTCTACCGCTCGACCGCTCCACGACGGTCCGTGGCGGTGACGCTGACGACAACGGAGAAACGTTGGACATTGTGCTGGTCCAATCTCACTGGGAGCAGGTTCGTTCGGCATCCCGATCATGCCAGCATCGGCGCATTCCGTCAAGCGACGACCGGGGAAAGTGGTTCGAACTTTCACACCCACCGTTCCAGAATCGCGGCCGTTTCGGGCCAAATCGCGCCGACCGGTCCGGGAGCGTACTCCTGCCTGGCACGGTCACACAGAAGCACCTTCACGACCGCGGAGGGGCGGTCCGGAAGGCGCCTCGTGCCTCCCCGCGAGAGTCGAGATCGCTGCGAGCGTCAATTGTCTGAAGTCCGAGTTGCCACGGGCGCCAATTCACGCCGTGAGTTACCGCCCTATGGGGGTGGTGTTGCCAGGAAGGTGGTTGGCGGCTCGTCGGGATCGTAGAGGTGGGCCTGCCAGATCACCGCCGCCTCGCCAGGGTTGTACAGGGTGTGGACGGTTTGGGTCGCGTCGAAGGTCAGGCAATCACCAGGCTGGAGCACTGTTTCGTCGCCCGCGTCAACCTGCTCCGCTGCTTCAGGATTGTCCGCATGTGTCAGCGTCACCGTTCCCATGGCCACTCCAAAAACGACCGAGCCAGATTCGAGGCACAGTGCAATCGTGCCGGGATGCGTGTGCGCGGAGACCGTCGCGCCGGGGGCAACATCGGCACGCGCCAGTTGCAACTCCTGGTCGGGAGCGGTGGGGGGGACCACCCGGGCGAGCACCACGGAGGTAAGTCCGACATTGCCCGCGGGCATGTCGCCTATGTCGTGCACGCCCGGCATCGGGGTCGACTCCTGGGCAGCGCTGCCCAGCGAGCGAGAGCCGGCAAGGGCGGCGAGGACGAACGCCACGAACAGGATAGTGAAGGTGACAGGACGTGCCAATTGGGCCGACGATTCGGATCGAAAAGACATTGCCAACTCCCTTGGCGAAACCGGCGAGCGCATCGTCACGTGACGCCTGCACACGCATCATGCGCCACGACATAGAAGTCCACATCGTACAAAGTACGGTATTGACCTGGGGGGATCAGGCGATCCCGCTGCGGATCGCGAATGAGACGGCCTGGGTGCGAGAGGTGAGGTTGAGCTTGCTGAGGATGCCAGTGACGTGGGTAGTGATCGTTCGCAGGCTGAGAAACAACTCGTCGGCGATCTGCTGGTTGCTGAGTCCATTGGTCATCAGCCGCAATACCTCGAGTTCTCGGGGCGAAAGGCCGTGTCGCCGCGCCAAAGGGACAGGTTCCCGGGTATCGGGTGATTGCGGGGCCGGCAACGTGTATGTCAACGCCTCAGCCACCGCTTCGTCGACAGTGAGCGCGAGGCCCTTCGCATGAGCGCGATTGAAGGCCACGGCCCCAAGTGTCGCTCGCAGCGATCCGGTGAGCAGGAAACCCGGCGCATCGCGAACCCAGTGTTCGGGTTCGATACCCG
>JACCUV010000071.1 GCA_013698495.1 Chloroflexia bacterium | reverse complement strand
CCAGACTGGCGAAGTCGGCGAAATACTCTGGGGACGAGCGGTAGACGATGCGTGAGCCAACTTGCGTCGGCCAACCGGCATTTGGCATGCAGGCGAGATATGGACGAGGCGCGCCATCTGGTAGACGGTCGATCTCCGCCTTCATTTTCCGGACCACGCCGAGCAAACGGCTCGGACCGACAGAGCAGTTGGCCCCAATCACTTCGACCTTGCGTGCGGCGAGTTCGCGGACGACATCTTCAGGATGCCGCCCGGAGAGTGTCCGGCCATCTTCGGCAAACGTCATCATCGCCACAATTGGCAAGTCGGTGCACGATCGGGCAGCGTCGATCGCGCATTCCATTTCGCCGAGACTGCCGATGGTTTCGATGATGAGCAGGTCGACGCCAGCTTCCAGCAGGTACTCGGCCTGTTCGCGAAAGCCATTGGTTGCCTCCGCCCAGGTCAGCGTGCCGAACGGCTCGATCGTACGACCCGTTGGTCCCATTGAACCCGCGACCAGCGTCGAGGCGCCGCTGATCTCCCGTTCCTCACGCGCCAACCGCACACCCTGCTTGTTCAGCTCGCGCACGCGTTCCGGCATGCCGTGGGACGACAGTCGAAACCGGTTTCCGCCGAAGGTGTTGGTTTCGATGACGTCGGAACCGGAAGCAATGTACTGACGATGCACGGAGGCGACGGTTTCGGGATGCGATGCGTTGAGCGAATCGAGGCACTCATCGGCCGAATGCCCGGCGTCGAACAGCATCGCACCCATGGCGCCATCGCCGAGGACGATGCCCGTGGATAGTCGCTCAAGGAGTGGATGTGCCATAATATCGATAGCTGCTTTCTGTGAAGTCCCGGCCAACGATGAGTCGGTGAACCACTGGATGCCGCGGTCAATTGCCGACTATCTTGACGCACGTGCTCCCGAGACCGTGGCATTCGTATCCCGGTGATCGCCAATCTTCTCCGATTTTGCTTTCTCCCGCAACGCGGCAATTGACGTTTCATGGCCACTCGCGGTACATTCCAGCCCGAGTCAGGACACTTTCGTTCGGCACGTGCAACGGCGCGCGTAACCACGGGGACGCTTGCGTTGATCTTGTCATATTCTCGACGTGCTACCAAGTCAGGATCGTTTTCACATGTCCGTACGTGAAGCCCCAGCGTCCACGGAGCGCCTCGAGCACGAGACTCCGTCCGCGATCCGACGTGGCGTGTTGATGCCGATTGGAGGCGCCGAGGACAAATTCGACGACAAGCTCATCCTCGCCACTTTCGCCCAGCTCGCGGGCGGTAAGGCGGCGCGCGTGGTGATCGTGCCGACGGCCTCCTCGATCGAAACGGCGGGACTCAGATACAAGGCGATCTTCCTCGGCATGGAAGTGGAATCGGCTGAGGTCGTCTACATTGGAAGCCGGGACGACGCCAACAGTGAGCACGTGATCGATCATGTCAAGGATGCCACCGGCATCTTCCTGACCGGCGGCAATCAGATGAGACTCTCGGCCATGATCGGCGGCACGCGCTTCGAGCAGGTCGTCCGCGACGCCAACGAGCGTGGTGTGATCGTCGCCGGCACCAGCGCCGGGGCCTCGATTCTCTCTGCCCACATGGTGGCTCTCGGCGCCAGTGGCGGCACACCGAAATTGCGGATGGCCCAGATGGTCGCCGGTTTCGGTTTGATCTCGAATGTGATTATCGACCAGCACTTTCGGCAGCGCGACCGGATCGGGCGCCTGCTATCGCTGGTCGCCTCGAATCCCGGGCTGCTTGGACTCGGCATCGACGAGGACACCGCGGTGATTATCGACGAACACGGCGTGATCGAGGTCATTGGCCGCCACAGCGTGACAATCGTTGACGGCTCGGAGATCTTCAGCGACATCTTCCAGGTCAAGGCCTACGGCGAGATCACCGTCAGCAATGCCAGGTTGCACTTGCTTACACCGGGCCGGCGATTCGACATGCGCACACGGTCGCTCGTCGCGGGGTAGTCGACTGTTGGGGACCACTCCTCGAACCTGTTGCATCGACAACCGACAATTAAAGTTGCCGAAAACCCGATGAATGAAGCACCATGATTGCGTTGGCGCGCAGTCACGGTGCTCGTTTGTCTGAGCTCGGTGCAGTTTATTTGGCTTGGCACAAGTGGTAGGGTGTTTTCATTCTGAGGAGCGAGGAATCTTCCGGTCCACATTGACCACCGATCACGCGTCAACCACTCTGGATCCGAGCGTAATCGCGGCATAAACCAGTTGATTCATACCGGAGGTCCGCGAGTAGGAACTCCGAACAGCCAACGTCTTAGCGGTACGAACCAGAGTTTCTCGGCGGCGGAGGGTGAGCCAGGTGTTGCAGATTCGGGAAACGGCCGTGTTTCGGGGGCCAAACATCTGGGCCAGGATGCCAGTCATCCACTACGTGGTCGATATAGGCGAACTGGAAGACCGTCCGTCGAACAAGATTCCGGGCTTCTATGAAGAACTTGTCGAGCACATCCCCTCCCTCTACAACCACGGTTGCTCGATTGGCAAACCGGGTGGATTCCTGAAACGACTCCGCGAAGGCACCTGGATGGGGCATGTGATGGAACATGTCGCCCTCGAAATCCAGAACCTCGCCGGCGCCGAAGTGGGTCGCGGCAAAACCCGCGGCACGGGCGAAAAGGGTATCTACAACGTCACGTTTCAGTTCGATCAAGAGGATGTCGGTCTCGCCGCCGGGCAACTTGCGCTGCGTTTGCTCAATCACCTCGTCTACAAGACCGAACCCGAACTCGACTATCAGGCCGAACTGGAAACTGTGATCAAGATCGCGGAGCGGCTCGCCTATGGACCCTCCACCGGCGCTATCGTCCAGGAGGGGAAGCGGCGCGGCATTCCCGTGCTCCGGCTCGACGCCCAGCGCTCGCTCGTCCAACTCGGTCACGGCAAGTTCCAGCGTCGCATTTGGGCGACCGTCACTTCGGACACCGCCAACATCTCGGTCGAAGTCGCCAAGAACAAGGAACTCACCAATCGCCTCCTGCACGAAGTCGGCATTCCCGTGCCGCGCGGCCAGATGGTGAGTTCCGTCGATGACGCGATCCGGGCCGCCCGTCGTATTCGTTACCCGGTCGTGCTCAAACCAGGCGACGGCAATCATGGACGCGGCGTCTGCATCAATCTCACCAGCGACGACGAGGTCACCGAGTTTTTCCCGGTTGCGATGCGTGAGAGTCGATCCGGCGAGGTCATCGTCGAAAGCTATATCACGGGCAAGGACTACCGCATCCTCGTCGTCGACAATCAGGTCGTGGCCGTCGCCGAACGCGTGCCCGCGCACGTCGTGGGCGATGGCGCGCACACCGTACGCGAGTTGATCGAGATCACGAACAGCGATCCCCGCCGCGGGGTAGGACACGAGAAAATTCTGACCCGGATCAGCATCGACGAACAAACGGTCGAGGTCCTCGAACGCGCCGGCATCGGGTTCGACGACGTTCCCGATGAGAGTTTGTTCGTTCAGCTCAAACTCACCGGCAACATGAGCACCGGCGGCACCTCGATCGATCGCACCGACGACATCCACGCCGACAATGTGGAAATCGCGCGGCAGGCGGCGATGGTCGTCGGTCTCGACATCGCCGGCATCGACTTCATTGCTGCCGACATCGCCCAATCCGTGCGCCAAACCGGCGGCGCCATCGTCGAAGTCAACGCCGGTCCCGGTTTCCGCATGCACACGCACCCAACCGAGGGCCACCCGCGGCATGTAGGCCGCGCTGTGGTTGAAATGCTCTTCCCGCGAGGGGCTCCGGCCAGGGTTCCAATCGTCGCCGTCACCGGCACCAATGGCAAAACGACGACCTCGCGAATGATCGCCCACATCATGAAAACGGCCGGCAAACGCGTCGGCATGACCACGACCGATGGCATCTACATCGACGGTTCCCAAATCATGGCTGGCGACATGAGTGGCCCAACCAGCGCCCGCATGGTGCTCAAGAATCCGACTATCGACTACGCGGTGCTGGAAACCGCGCGTGGTGGCATCCTCCGCTCCGGTCTCGGCTACGACCGCTGCAATATTGCCGTCGTCACCAATGTCTCGAGCGATCACCTTGGGCTCAAGGGCGTCGATACGCTGGCGGAACTGGCGCGAGTCAAGGCTGTTGTCCCCCAAAGCGTGTTGCGCGATGGCGCCTCGGTCCTCAATGCCGACAACGAGTGGACTGTGGACATGACCCGCTCCGCGCGTGGCGAAATCATTTTCTTCAGCATGAACGAAGATAACCCGGTGATCCGCGATCACATGCGGGAGCGGGGTCGCGCGGTGGTCTTGCGCGAAACGCGCCAGGGCGAAATGATCACGGTTATCGAGCACCGGCGCGAGACATCGCTGCTGCTCGCCAGCCAAATTCCGGCAACCTTCGAGGGGCGGGCCAGGGTCAACATCGCGAATGCGCTCGCCGCCGCCGGCGCCGCGCTCGCTGACGATGTACAGCTTGATTACATCCGGCTCGCCCTCCGCACATTCGCCAGCAGCTTCTACCAGATGCCGGGTCGATTCAACATGCTCGATCTCGGCGGCAAGCGTGTCGTCGTGGATTACTGCCACAATCTCGCCGGTCTCGAAGCGATGGCCGATTTCGTCAAGCGCATGGAAGCGGAAAAGACCGTGGCCGTGATCAGCGTGCCGGGAGACCGGTCCGACGGAGACATGCGGGCATTCGGAGACCTTGCCGGAAAGACCTTCGACCGGATCGTGATCCGCGAAGACGATAACACCAGGGGCCGCAAGAGTGGGGCGATCTCGGAGATACTTCGCGCCGCGGCCGCCGCTGGCGGTATGGGCGACAGCAACATCACGGTCGTGATCGATGAGTTGGAGGCCGTCAAGCATGCCGTCGACATGGCCGATAAAACCGATCTCGTGGTGCTCATGATCGACAAGCCTGTCAAGGTTTGGGAGATGTTGACCGGTTTCGGAGCCTCCGCGATATAGATCAGGCGCGAACCGTCTTTTCCTCGGAAGACACATGCGACGGTTCGGTGCGGTAGCGCAGGAGTTCCGGGACCGGACGCGCCATTGCCAGACATCCAGGCACCATCGCCAGGCCGCCCAAGGCGACCGCGGCCTGCACCCCCAACATGCTCGCCATCATCCCTCCGCGAATCTCACCAAGTTGCGGCCCACCCCGGGAAAATGTTGTGTGTACGGCAGACATTCTCCCTCGAAACTCCGCTGGAGTGACGAGATTTCAGATCGAGTGTCGCATCGCCGTGCTGATCGCGTCGGCGATCCACAGCATCCGGAACTCACGATGCCGGAGCGTGTGCAGCGAATTGGATCGAGATTGGGCCAAACGTCCTCCGGGATCACCTATCGATGATCGCATACGGACGCGTGATTGCGACCCTCGACGTTCGTAAGGACGGACCAGAATCGACCAAAACCGAAATCCTGGCCATCCGGATGTGGTCGAATCGTGTGTCCGCCCGTGACTTGTCCAGATCGGATCATACTGTAATCAATAGTGATTGAATGGGAGTATTTACAGACGAAAGGGACAACGAACACCATGCCGGACAACCTCACCAGCGATCGACTTTCAGGCGGCGTCCTCAGCCGCGAGCAACTACACGGCCTCATCGTGCGGAACGAGCCCCAATTGCTGGCGGAATACCTCGACCTCGACACCCAATTGCAACCGAACGGGTTCGACGTGACACTGCGGGAAGTCAGCAGGTACGTCGGCAAGGGCCAGATCGGCGCCCGCTCCGAGGATCGAAAATTGCCGCAACTCGTGCCGCTGGAGTTCGATGCGGAAGGGTGGCTCGCGCTCGAACCGGGGCCCTACCACATTCTCTACAACGAGATCGTTTCGCTGCCCGGTTCGCTGATGGCCTTGGGACGGCCCCGTTCAAGCCTCGGTCGAAGCGGCGTGACGATTCACACGGCCGTTTGGGATGCCGGTTACAGCGGCCGCTCAACGTCGCTTCTGTCTGTGCTCAACCCCGAGGGCTTCCGCGTCCAGCGCGATGCGCGAGTCATGCAACTGGTCTTCATCGAGATGGCAACCGCCACGATTTCGGGGTACGAGGGCCAGTACCAGGGCGAAAACACTGGCTGACCTGGAATACCGCAATGCCTACAACGTTTTCCGCTCGCCGGGGCGGGAAAACGTCGGACGCAATGGCGGTTCGCCCGGAACCGGAATCTGCGTCCGCACGCGCACGCGTTGCGCCGTTTCGTTGCATTGCTCGACCGGGCAAAAGTAGATCAGCGTGTATTCTTCCTCAGACTGGTCCGCAAATCGGGTTGGCTTGCCCAGTTTGCCACGCAGGCGCATCTCGACCTTGTGGCTTGGGCACACAGGAATCTCAGGTTCCGCCTGGACACGACGAAAAATGACATCGAGCAGACTCGGCATACATTGTTCTCCGGAAACGAAACCCACGGCGCCAGCGTTGATTGGTAGTATACGGGATGCACGGTGCGAATCCGTGTCCTCGATCCGGTGTCATTCCCACATCGGCCGGGCTCGAGTTCAGGGGGCAGGAGGTCAACAATGACAGGCGAGCGGCCTTCACTCTCAGAGGCGGTTTTCGACGATGTCGTCAAGACGCTCCTCAGGCACTTCGGCGACGACTGGATCAGGAATGCGGCCGCCAACAAGGCCTTCAAGCGCGGCACGATTTCGCTCCTTCGCGATGCCGAAGGCATTCACCTGATGGGGGAACCGGATGTCGAGCACTACTCCCACGACTTCAACGTTTGGCTCGATTTCCCCGTCGACGACCTGATGATCGCGGACGATGTCGCCTACAGCATCTTCGCCCGTTTCGCGGAGGATATTTTCGTCTCCACCCGGTCGCTGGAAGACCACGGCGTGCGGTACCGATTCCTGACCGGGAGCGTGCATGATGGCCACCTCGGCAGCATTCACCTGACCGGCACGCACGCGGTCGAATTTGTCAACATGCACCGGCTCAAAACCGTCAAGGGTTTGCACTTCAATGCCTGAATTGAGCTTGGTACGGTTGGGGCCTGGCGCCTTGCCAGGTAGGGGCCGATCTGTAGCCTGCCATGAGCGAAGTCGAACGGGTCGGCCCGAGTCGAATGAATCCGCCCGCATTGATTGGCTGGAGACTTGAATGCCGCTGGTAGACATTGACGGCGTGGGAACGATCGAGGTCACCCACGGCAGGCGTCTGGTGTTAGGAATCGAAGACGCCGGAATCGACATTCTCCATCGCTGCGGCGGCAACGCACGCTGCGCCACCTGCCGGGTGGAAGTGATCGGGGGCGAACCTACGCCGATTACCGAGGCGGAAGAGAGACGTTTGGCCGAACTCACGGCGCGCGAGGCAACATCCAGACTCTCCTGCCAGATTCGGGTTGTGGACGATCTCACCGTGGTCGTTCGCCGCCGCCTCTCGCACAATCCGGAACTCGGCGATGCCGGACCGCGACCGATCGAGTGGCCCGCCGACCGTGAATTGCCGCCGGTTGAAGACGACGATTAGCGAATTCCGACCCGATCACGCGGTATACTTTGTGCAGTCGTGCTAGACGGGGAGTTGGCGGTGCCCTGCACCCGCAATCCGCCATAGCGGGGTTGAACTCCCTCTCGAGGTATGACCTTGTGGGACTGGTTGGGCCACGATGCGTTGATGGTAGGGTCCCGCACGGCGGGGAACTGTGATCCGGGTCAGGATCGGAAGATTGCAGCCCTAAGCGGCACTCTTCGGGTGATGTGGGGTTCCCCTGCTGGAGCATACGGGTTCGGTTAAGCCGGAAGGCCCATATCGACAGAGGGTGCACGGCTACTCTGGAAATGAAAACGGGGAGGTTCGTTGCGAACCTCCCCGTTTGGCCGTCCGCTCAGCGCAATGTCGTCTTGCGGCCGACCGGTCGTCGCGATGGCTGGGTCCGCGGGGAGCCGCGTCGCGAGTGGGACCCGACACTCGGAGCCGGGGCGGTTTTCTTCGCGCCGTTCCAGCGCACCCCGATCCAGGCCAGCATCGCGAGCAACCCGAGGATGCTGAGCCACATCCAGATCGGTTCGCCGAACGAAATCGGATTGATCTGGAGCAACCGGATCAGGAAAAAAAACAACCCGATCCCGAACACCCACATCGCCGTTCCGGTCGCCTTCATCACCGCCTTGCGTCGGAAGAC
>JACCUV010000065.1 GCA_013698495.1 Chloroflexia bacterium | reverse complement strand
GAGGACGTGCGCGTGACCGACGACAGCGGCAACGTCGTGGCGGACGACGACAAGAATCGTCGATGAACACCCGTTTGCCCGGGTCGCCGCGCTGGTGAAACGACGACACGAAACGTGTGCGTTCCGCTGGCGCCTTCAACGGTCCGAGCAACCGATGGCAGGCCGCTCATTCAACTTCAGACGATTTCATCAGCTTTGGTCGACACGACGCACGTGCTGAAAACAGGGAGTGACGGGACACCATGGCAATCTCAACCACATCGTACGATCGAGGAGCCGCGCTGACGCCACGACAACGAGAAGTTTTGCGCCTGCAAGCCTACGGGATGAGCTACGCTGAAATCGCGCAGCAACTTGAGTTGAGTGTGTGGACAGTGAAAAACCACCACAAGCAGGCGATTCGCTCTCTCCAGTTGTCGCTCACCGTCTACCCCAGCGATCGGGTCCGCACCACCCTCGCCTGCTACATCATGGGCCTGCTCGATGGTGGCACACCTCCGCTGGAAATCGTCAGCCGCTTGCGGGACGCCACGAATCAGCACATCTCGATCGGTGAGACAATGATCGTCGCCGAAGCCGAGCAGAGTTCGACCACGGCGTTCGCCGCCGACTAATCTTGTGTCGTGCCCGGACGCTCTGCCAGACGCGACGCCACGATCTCGACGGGCTGTCGTCTCTGCCTCATCCGGTTCGCCACATTCAATTGTCAAGAACATGGGGTCAAGCATATGCCCGACCCCTCGTCGATTGCGCGCGTTGCCGCGTCGCAACCTGTTCCACCTGATGCGGCAACGCAGCCTCCCAGTAGCCTATCGCCACACCCTGAACACACTCTCCATGTAAAGAGACGTCAGAATTCGGCACTTTCGGGCCGCATTACCGGCACTTACGTGCCGGACAGTGGTCGTCGGGCCGAACTGCACGCCATGAATGCGGCCTCACCGGCAGACGACGCCGAACGAGTCACCTGGCGCCCACGCCCGGGTTCCTCGACTTTGGTGAGCGTCACCGCAAACTGTTTCGGGTTGGACGAGGAATCGATTTCCGTCACCCGCCAGCCTTCGGCGAACAGGAAGCGGTCGATATAGCGATCAAGTGGCTGGTCGGTGGGGGATTCGTGGGTCTTCATGGTTGGGGCTTCCGCGACGGGCGCCGATGCGCCGAACAGACGAAGCAGCTCCTCAACGATCTGACGTCTGACGTCAGTTTAGTCTACCGGTGACTCGTGCGTGCCGAATCGCCTCCGAGTGGGCCAGTCCCGGTCCGGTTGGCGGGCATAAAACCGCTTGGCAAGCGGGCAGGGTTCGCGGCGCCTGACTTATACTTCCCGCACGCGAATGCGCATCGTCTATGGAAGGAACGCACAATGTTTTACTACTGCTCGTTCACCTGGTTTCCGCACGTCGGCCGCGAAATGGTGGCGCAACGCATGGTGCAGCAGCACGATGCCGGACAGAACAACCCCGACAAGATCATCGGGTGGTACAACCTGGCGGGTGGCGGCGCGGGTTTCCTGATCGTCAAATACGACGATCCGCGCGAGGTGACCAGATTTCTGTCGCCGTACATGGACCTGATGAGTTTCGATGTCCGGGCCATCTACGAGTTGGACTACGACGAGCGGATCAAAGAGTTGCGAGACCTCGCCTCCGGCAGCTAACGCGGCCTGCGCTTGGGTTGCCGCCAATGTGCCGTGTCATGCATGGGTTGACACTCCCCCAACCGTCACTCTGGTCCTGCGTCTGCCGAATGAAGGAGGAGTCGGCCCCGCTGGATACCGGCGAAGCCGGTCAGCGTCAGCGGACGCTCTTTGGCAGACCAATCTGACGCCGACTCCGTCGTCGAGTGCTTCGCACAGGGGTTTTTCGGCTTCGCGTCAGAATGACGATTCTGCGAGTGTGACCATGTCAATGTATCCTTGACACTCCATTGAGTGGCGTGTGAGTCAGGGGTAGTTTCAGTACCGAATAACCAGTCCGGGTGTTGTCATTCCGACGAACGAGCAATCTTGAGGTCTCCTTTCATCGGGGGATGAATGTGGTCAGCGTACCGGCACGCAAGGAAGGTCACCGTGAGCATCGAGTTCCTGATCACCACGCTGATCATCGTCGCGACACCCGGCACTGGCGTTATTTATACGCTGGCCGCTGGACTGGCTCGTGGAGCCCGCGCCAGTGTCATCGCCGCAATCGGCTGCACGCTCGGCATCATCCCTCATATGGTCGCGGCCGTCACCGGTCTCGCGGCGCTGCTGCACACGAGCGCAGTGGCCTTCCAGACGTTGAAGTACGTGGGCGTGGCCTATCTTCTGCACATGGCCTGGGCGACTTTGAAGGACAAGGGGGCCCTCGCTGTCGAACAGAAAACGGCGCCTCGCTCGGCGATGAAGGTCATTGCGTCCGGCATCCTGATCAACATCCTCAATCCGAAGTTGACGATCTTCTTCTTCGCCTTCCTGCCGCAATTCGTCGGCGTCAATGAACCGAACGCCTTGCCCCGGATGTTGGAGATGAGCGCCGTGTTCATGGTCCTTACCTTCATCGTGTTCGGCGCCTATGGCGTTTTTGCCGCCTCTGTCAGGAACCACGTGATCTCACGTCCCCGCGTTGTGGCCTGGATGCGACGCACATTTGCCGGGTCGTTCGTCGCGCTCGGCGCCAGGCTTGCTTTGCCGGACCGGTAGCGTTGTCGATCGCGTTATCGAGGCACGAGCATGTACTTTCGGCATTCGCCTGACATCTGGAGCGACTTCCCGGCCCTTGTTCCTGGCGTGCTCGCTGTCACGGGGATACACGGGAACGCTGCGGTCGATGCGAGAATCACGGCTTTCAACAATCTGGCGGTGGAGCAGCTGGCGACTTCCTCGGAATCCGGGTTTCCCGAGATCCAGGCGTGGCGCCGCGCCTTTGCCCAGATGGGGCACAAGCCAACCCAGTATCGATCCGCCTCGGAATCGCTGCTGCGGCGCTTCCGGAAAGAGGGATCGCTCCCTCGCATTCACCCCTTGATCGATCTCTGCAATGCGATCTCGCTGGCATTTGCAATCCCCGTCGCCGCGCTCGATGCCGATCGAATCGCGGACTGGGTGGAGGTCCGGTACGCAACCGGTGGCGAAAGCTACGCCTCGTTTTCCGGTGACACCGAGCATCCCGACGCCCGTGAGGTGATCTTTGCGGACTCGGCGGGGCAGGCGCACGCGCGGCGCTGGACCAATCGGCAGAGCGCCCTCTCGGCAGTGCGGGATACGACATCGTCCGTTCTGATCGTCGCCGAAGCGTTGCATGAGTCGGCGCCAGCGGACATCGAGCGGCTGGTCGCCACGATCGCCGAGGAAATTGCGACAATCTGGTTGGTGGCGCCAAAAACCGCGATCCTGACCCGATCGACGCCGCAGTTCGAGTTCTGAAGTCGCGAGGTAGTTGGTCGTGAGTGACTGGCGCCCTTGAATTCACACCCAACCTGACGTCACTCTTCCGCTTCGCGTCAGAATGACGACGCGATAGTTGTCGCCATGCCAATGTGGCCTTGCAAGAGATTCGCTCCAACCGTCAGCCGCTACCGTCGATCCCCACGCAGCGCCACCGGAGGATCGAGCACCTCTCGCAGCAAGATCGCCGTGCGCAACGAGGCGGGTGACCGTAACGCCACGCGCAGGGCCGTGCGCGAACTCGTTCGCGGCCGCGCCTGCGGAGGCTCGGCGGTTTGTCGGCGCACGGCTGGGGATCCTGCCAGTGGCGCCTCGGGGTAGAGACTGCGTCGATTTTTTCGATCGTCCGGGGTATCGGGCAGGCGCGGTCGAAGCCGCGGGCGGCGATCGTCATCGCCGCCGGTTGCGCCCGCTTCGAACAACGACGTCGGACGGCTTCGAGAGGGCGGTTCCGTCGATTGGCCGCCCCCGCGCAATGCATCGAGCAGGTTACGCCACACGCTCATCTGACCATTCCATACGTCTCCCGCTCGAACCTGGCGAACTCTGGACCGAAAGTGTTCCCACTCCGAATCATGCCAATCGGCCATTACGACGACTGCTGGCCGCCGCGACCGTCGTCGCTGATCGATTCGCGCATCGCGGTGTCGGCCTGGACGTTCTCCATCTTGTAGTAATCCATCACCCCCAGCCGACCCGAGCGGAACGCCTCGGCCAACGCCAGTGGCACTTGTGCCTCGGCCTCAACGACGCGCGCCCGCATTTCCTGTTCGGCGGCGAGCGCCATCGAGCGCCGCTCCTCGGCCTTCGCCTGGGCGATCTTCTTGTCGGCCTCGGCCTGGTCAGTCTGGAGTTCGGCCCCGATGTTTCGTCCGACATCGACATCGGCAATGTCAATCGAGAGAATCTCGTAGGCGGTGCCCGCATCGAGGCCACGTTCCAGCACATAGCGGGATATCTGGTCGGGATTTTCCAGCACTTCCTTGTGCGACGAGGCCGACCCGATCGACGAGACCGTGCCTTCGCCGACGCGGGCGATGATCGTCTCCTCGCCAGCCCCACCAACGAGTCGGTCGATGTTGGCGCGTACGGTGACCCGCGCCACGGCCACGAGTTGAATGCCGTCCTTGGCCACCGCCGATACACGCGGCGTCTGGATCACCTTCGGATTGACGCTCACCTGCACCGCTTCGAGCACATCTCGGCCGGCGAGGTCGATCGCCGTCGCCCGTTTCCACGGTAGCTCGATGTTGGCGCGGTTCGCCGAGATCAGCGCCTGGACCACGCGCCCGACGTTGCCCCCCGCCAGGAAGTGCGCCTCCATTTGGCCGACATCGAGGTCGAGTCCGGCTTTGATTGCGCTGATGTAGGGTCGAACGATGTCGTTCGGGTTGACCTTGCGCAGGCGCATGCCGATCAGTGTGCCGAGTCCGACCCGCGCCCCGGAGAAGATTGCGGTCACCCACAAGCCCACCGGTACGAAGTGAAAGAAGCCGATAATCAGGGCAATCACAATCGCGAGGACGATGATCAGGGTAAGCGCGTCACCGGACATGGACAGGAACCTTTCGCTGGCGCGTCAAAAACGACGCTCGACGGGCTGACGTTGTTCAACGCGGTGTGGTTGAATCCTTTCCGGATGTTTGTTCCGGGCCATCTGGCATCTGAAGTTCGTCGCGTTCGAGCACGCCTTGTCCGCCGGACATCCGCACCAGCCAGCCCGGGCGACCGGGCGCCGCCTCCCGCCGCCGCTGATCGACGGATTCGACCGTCGCCGAGAGCGCCAGCCAGCTGAATCCCCGTTGTCGATTCGCCAGGTTGCCCGCCATCCGTGGCGCCATCAGCGCAAGTCCGAGCACCACGGCCAACACGATCCCGAGCGAAATCGCGACCACCCAACCCGCCCGGATGACGTCATCGGTGAGTTCGAAATTGCGCAGGTTGCGTCCGGTCATGCTTAACACAAGCCCCGCGGCGAGCGCAACTATCCCCGAGATGCCGGCGGCGCCGAACCCGGGAACTACGAAAATCTCCAACGCAATCAGGGTCAACCCGATCGCGATCAACAGCAAGTCTTCCCAACCCGCGAAGCCGGCCAGGTGGTGTCCCCAAAAAAACAATCCCAGGCACGTGGCGCCAACGGCCGCGGCCACGCCGAAGCCGGCGAACAGGCCATCGGCGATGATCAGGAACAATCCCAGCGTGATCAGGACCGTGGCCATCACCGGATCGGTGATCCAACGCACGAGGTGTTCAACCGGGCTCTTTTGCATTTCGGTGACTGTAGCGCCATCAAATCCCAGTGCCACGAGCAGCGCAGGCACATCCTCGGCCTCGCCGTCGGCGTATCCCCATTGCCGCGCCTGCTCGAACGAGAGCGAAAGGAGCGTTTCGGCGGAATCGAGACCGTCGATCACCACCGTTGGATCGACCATCGCCTCGGCGATCAGCGGATCGCGACCCAGCTCCTCAGCCGTCGCCCGGAACGTCGAACGCACTGCCGAAACCGTCTTCGCGTCGGCCGTTTGACCTGTGCCACCGAGCACAGGGGTGGCTGCGCCATAGACGGCGGCCGGAGCCATCCAGATTTGGTCGGAGGCGATCGTGATCAATGCTCCTGCCGAAAATGCTTCACGATTGACGAAAGCGACAACCGTGACCGGGCTTTCGAGAATCGATTCCCGCATTTGTAAAACGGTGTCGAGGCGTCCGCCCGGGGTATTGATGTCGAGAATGACGTTGCTCGCCCCGGCATTTGCCGCCTCATCCAGCGAGCGCTCGAGGAAGTGGGCCATACCAGGCTCGATCGTGCCCCGGATCGGGATCACGTAGACCTGTTCGCCCGTTGCTTCGGTTGTCGCTTCGGATTGGGCGTCGGCTTGCGCCGGGAGCGTTGCGCCGAGCAGAAGGAGGGAACCCAAGATGGACACAAGGAGAGCCATAGAGGATCGACCGCGATGAGCGGAAATCTTGGATGCACGGCGATCCCTTGACGGTTCCGGGGAGCAATAACGCATGATGCACCACCTCTATGTCGCGTGCGAACTGACCTTATCTTACCATAAGTAACCGACCCCCGGTACCTAAATATCTAAATCGGACGTTGTGACGCTTTCTTGGATGCGGGGTCCACGACTTCAGGCGAACAACGTGAGTCAAGCCCGATGAGTCGAGTCATTACATGACCACGAAATAGACGATCACGACAGCCGCGACCACCAGAATGATGAACACCGGAAAAAACATGCCGGCGGCGATTCCGGCGCGTTTTGGAATCTCGGCGGCCTCGGTCTCGGTCTCGTTTTCAGTTTGGGAGTCCAGCTTCCCGTCGATCTCTGATCGATTGTTCATGACTTACCTTTCCACGGGTGAATGCGGCCACCTCGACCGCGAATCGCGAATTCAACGAGTTATTCGTCGATTCGCTCGATATCGACGACTTCGCGTCGGACCTCGCCCCCAACGTTCACTCGTTCGGATTGGCGACCCCGCGCCACTCGAATCACCTCCCGCAGCATGAGCCGTTTCTCCGAGACCAGCACCTCTTCATAGACCGGGATGATCAGCACTTCGCCTTCGAGCCACGGCTCCCGCCGCTCTTTCACAACTTCGTTCCGCTCAGCCCGCTCGACCACGACATCGTCATGACTCAGCTCAACGTCTTGCTCCAATCGATCGGTTTCGACTCGCTTGTGTATGCGAACCTTGCCGATCTCGGTTTCGAACACCCGCGCTTCAAGCGTCTCCTCGCTCAGCGGTAGCGTGACATTGGATGTGTTACGATCGCGTTGCTTGTCGCTCATCTCGATTTCCCCAGGCTGCAGTTTGGCGCGACGCTGGCACGGGCCATGTTCGTCACCTGGCAGGCGCTCCGTCCAGCCAGGCGCGAACGGTTGGCTCGTGCTCCCCGCGCCAATGATCGAAGTAGACACCGGATACGAGCGCACTTCCGAGAGATTCGCCTTCCATCCATGGAAAGGCGTTGGGGTCAGTCAGCATCTCCTCCGGCATCTCCTCGACCACCGCCCGGAGGCGGGCAAAGGTCGCGTCGAACCCTGACAGGACGTCCGCCAGCGGCCGATCCTTGTCGGTGTCGTAAATCCACTGATTGATCTCGTCGTCGTTGGCCAGCACCGATGGCCATGGCAACGGGGCATCGCCTTCGCCCCGGAGCGCGGCCTCCAGTCGGGAGATTGAGTAGCCTCGCCAGCCCGTGAGGTGCGATGTCAGATCCTTGAACGACCACTCACCCATTGGTCCCAGCTCGGACATTCGGTCCGCGCCGACCTCCGCCACCAGCGCTTGCCAGCCGGCGCGTTCCACGTCGACTCGCATCAGGGCCCTTTGCTTTAATCCTGAATCGGCCATGATGCATCATCCTTCCAATGCGATGTGCGGCAGAATCTCGCGCTTCGCGAAGTCCAGGAAGCCTTCCTGGTTCGGTCCGATCTGGTGCAGGTAGACATGCGTAAACCCGGCGTCGGCGTACTCCGCGATCTTCCTGAGTATCGGTTCCGGATCAGGCCCGCAGACGACTTGCCGCGCGATGATCTCGGGCGTCACCAGTTCGGTGGCCGACTCGAAGTAGAGCGGCAACGCCAGTTCCTGGCTCAATTGGCCGGAGAGACCGGCGTTCGGCCAAATCTTTAGCGCTGTTTGCACCGACTCGTCTTCGTTCTCGCCCCAGCACACCGTCAGTTGGCCGTAGACGCGCGTGGCGTCGCCGCCGGAGCCGGTGTATGCCCTCACAACCTCGGCGTCGGGAGCGGTGCTAATCAAACCATCGCCGTGCTTGGCCGCCAGCACGCCGGAGTCGGGCCCGGAAGCAGCCACGAAAATAGGAGGAAGTGCCTCCGGAAGCGTGTAGATTCGCGCGTTTTCGACGGTGAAGTGCTCGCCGTAATGGGTGGTGTACTCGCCCTTCCACAGTTCGCGCATGACTTCGATGGCTTCGATCAACATCGCCTGGCGTTTCGAGACCGGTGGCCATTGCGCCCCGGTTACATGCTCATTGAGGTACTCACCCGTGCCCACGCCAAAAATGAACCGCCCCGGCAGCATATCAGCCATCGTCGCCGCGGCCTGGGCGAGGATCGCGGGATGGATGCGGATGATCGGACAGGTGACGCCAGTCAAGATCTCGAGCCGTTCAGTCGACTGGGCGATGCCGCCGAGGGTGCTCCAGACAAACGGACTGTGTTCCTGGGCATCGACCCATGGATGGTAATGATCGGAGATGCTGGCGAATGTGAAGCCAGTCTCCTCGGCGAGCCGAGCATGCGTGACGATGTCGTTGGGACGAAACTCCTCACTCGAAAGCGTGTAGCCTAGTTGCACCATTGAAGTCACCTTTCGTTCACCACGCATGCGACACGGCCTTCTACCGCTCGCGGCTGCCTACCATGGTACGTCGCTGGCGTGCCGATGAACGGATTCCGAAGGGCTATTGAACGCTACATAAAAGTGGTCAAGAGCGCGTAGATACAGCAACTGACATAGATGGCGCCTACGCTCCTTGGAACTTTCCCGATATCCCCCAGGTTGGGATCAGTCGGGAACTCTACACTTCGAGTCACGATACGTTCTCCGATAGTGCCTTGGACCGATTCGCATGAACGCAACAGCAATTCGTATCGTATCCATCGTCTTCGGACTCGCCTCCACGGTCATCATTGTGCTCAACCTGCTCACCGATCGGTCCTGTTTTTTGGCGATTTGGCCGATCTGGGCGTTCTCGATGCTCGCTGGCGACGCGATTGGGGCGATCAGGTTCCATCCAAATTGGTTGCTCGGCATCTGGCTCGGTGGTGGATTCTTGGTGATCGCCGGCATTGTCGCGATCGACATCTCCGACGGCAGAAACTGGTGGGCGTTTTTGGCCCGCCGGAGCCTGGGTGCTGCTCAGCGCGCTGTTCATCGGGCTCACGGTCAATCTCCTCGCTCTGATCCCGACGCATCCGCCTCGCGAAAACCTCGACCGGCCACTCTCGGAGGGGACGACCCGCGTGTCGTCCCGCCCGGGTCGTCGCCCACTCGTCGGAAAAACTGCCTGTCGTCCTTCCTATAGGCGCGCCCCATGGTAGAATGGTGGAAGAAGATGGTAGAAAGGTGGAATCGGTGACTGCACTCAACATCAAGAATGACGAGGCCGTTCGGCTTGTCAAGGAGCTCGCCGAACTCGAAGGCGAAAGCATGACGAAAGTCGTGATCGAAGCTGTGCGCGAGAAGCTGGTAAGAGAGCAAGCTCGACAATCGAACGCGGGCTTTGCGGAGAAGTTGATGGCAATTGGTCGCGGCACGGCGCCGTTGTGGGCCGGACCAGCACTGTCGGTACTCCATGGTGATCTCCTCTACGATGAGTATGGGTTGCCGATGTGACCAGCCAGCTCGTTCACTTTACAGGAGAAATCCATGTCTGCGCTCAACATTAAGAACGAAGAGGCCGTTCGACTTGTCAAGGAGTTGGCAGACCTCAAGGGTGAGAGCTTGACTACGGTGGTGATCGAAGCCGTGCGTGAAAAACTCGACCGCGAACGCGCACCGGTGATCAATGATGCGCGAATGCAGTACTGGCTCGATTTTGGGAAACGCGTTCGTGAAACCGCGGATCCAGAGTGGCTCGCAAAAGATCCATTTGAAGACCTCTACGATGAGCTTGGATTGCCGAAATGATCGTTGATTCCTCAGCGATCGTTGAAATTCTTCGTAGGCAAACAAAAGGTGCGGAGTGCCTCGAAATCATCGAGCAAACATCGAATGTTTCCTTCTCCGCTGCCTCGCTGCTGGAGTCCTCGATCGTGCTTGACAATGGAGACGACGCCATAAGCTCGCAAGATCTTGACCACTTCCTTTCGGACTATCGAATCGCCATCGAGCCGGTAACCGAGGCCCAAGCCAGAATTGCCCGGCTCGCATATCGGAAGTATGGAAAGGGGCGCGATAGCCTTGCGAAGCTCAATTTCGGAGACTGCTTCGCCTACGCTCTCGCCAGGGACAAGAACGAGCCGCTGCTCTTCGTCGGGGATGACTTCACCCACACCGACATCCGCTCCGCTCTCGATCCCGGCTAACCAC
This sequence comes from Chloroflexia bacterium, assembly GCA_013698495.1. Classification (GTDB taxonomy): domain Bacteria; phylum Chloroflexota; class Chloroflexia; order Thermomicrobiales; family UBA6265; genus JACCYX01. The sequence continues at coordinate 4,045 of JACCUV010000065.1, read as the reverse complement.
GGGGATCGACAATCTATGCAAAATCGGCTATAGTGAAAGTCGTCACAAGGGATTATCCCTTGAGAAGTTCCTCCATGGTTTTCTCCATCTGACTTCAGCGCGCATGTGGCCACAGGCCAAACAGCGCCAGGTATGGTCAGGAAACTCCACGACAGGAAGCAGGCTCCATCACGAAGCTGGCATCGACGCCTCAGGGTGCGGTCCACTTCCGGACCGGGGACATCCCGGATGGGTTTGAGTTTGCCGCCGCAACCGCGGCGAGTGGGTTTGGGTAGCGGCGAGCGGGCCGCTGAGAGCAGTGCGGCGGCATGTGTGCCACATCGCTCTCGAATCGCACGGGAACTGTGTGACGAGAAGTGTGGCTGTCGCCAAGCTGTGTTCCGGTCCAAACCGAACGCCTCTGTCAACCGTCAACGACACCACACACGAGATAAACGCAATTCAATCGAGACCCCGGGACCGTTCGTCGGCCTCCCTGGATTGCGTTCCCGCGTCAATGATGACGCCAAGTTGTGATGGGAGTCACCTCTTTTATGCGTAAGCACACTTTTTCACATCGTTCATTTGGACCAAAGCTTTCCACCGAATCCGGTGGGGCCGCGGTGCTCGACCGCCCGGAAAACGCCGCTGCGATTGACGAAGTTCTCGCCAACGCGCCAAGCGAGTACCTGCGCGATGCCGGCGAACAGCTCGATCAGCCAGAGCAGCCAGCCGCGGTGGTCCCAGAGGTCGTCGAGGCCAGCGTGACCTTCGCCGACCTCGGGCTGAGCCCGGCCCTGCTCGAAAGCGTCCTGTCGGTTGGCTACGACGTTCCGACGCCGATCCAGGAGCGCACCATTCCGATGATGCTCAAGGGCAGCGACGTGATTGCCCAGGCCCAAACCGGTTCGGGCAAGACGGCCGCTTTTGGCTTGCCGATCATCGAAACCGTCGAGGGCCGTCGCGGTGGCGTGCAGGCACTGATTCTGTGCCCGACGCGCGAGTTGGCGATCCAGGTTTCCGAGGCGCTGCACAAATACGGCCAGCACAAGCGGATTGAAACGCTGCCGATCTACGGCGGTCAGCCCTACGAACGTCAGTTGCGCGGTTTGCAGCGCGGCGTCGAAATCGTGGTCGGCACGCCCGGTCGTGTGATGGATCACATGCGCCGCGGCACGCTTCACCTCGATAACCTCAAATTCTTCGTCCTCGACGAAGCCGACGAAATGCTCGACATGGGTTTTGTCGACGACATCGAGTGGATTCTGCAGCACGTTCCGGCTGAGCGCCAAACCGCGCTCTTCTCGGCGACGATGCCACCTCGCATCGTCGAGCTCGCGCGCAAGTACATGAAGGATCCGCAACGCATTTCCGTGCGCGGCAAGGAAATGACGGTTTCGGAAACCAATCAGGTCTACTACGAGATTCCGCGCCAGCGGAAGGTCGATGCGCTGACCCGCATCCTGGACGCCGAGGTCCCAAGTTCCGCAATCATCTTTTGCCGAACCAAGCACGGGGTGGACGATCTCGGCGAATCGTTGATGGCGAGAGGTTATGCGGTGGAAACCCTCCACGGCGATCTTTCGCAGGTTCAGCGCGATCGCGTCATGAAGCGATTCCGGGCGGCCCAGGCAGAAATCCTGATCGCGACCGACGTCGCCGCTCGTGGCCTCGACATCAACGATGTCAGCCACGTGATCAACTTCGATATTCCCGAAAGCACGGAAACGTACGTGCACCGCATCGGGCGCACTGGCCGCGCCGGCAAGACCGGCACCGCAATTACCCTCGTCACGCCGCGTGAGTCGCGATGGATTCGCTCCATCGAGAAGTTCACCAAGGCGCGCGTCGAGCAGAAGCGGTTGCCTTCGGCGACCGACGTCAACGAACGTCGCCGCGAAGTCCTCAAATCGATGATCGCAGCTGTGGTCAAGGACGAGGACAGCTACAGCGCCTACCTTCAACCGGTTCGCGACCTGGCTGAAGACCACAACGCGATCGACATCGCCGCCGCGATCATGAAACTGTACGCGACGGAGACCGGTCGGGCGACAACCGAAGTTCAACGAGATGACGACATCGCGACCTATAGCGCATCGACCAGTGGAAGTCACGAATCCGGGATGGTTCGACTCCAGGTCAGCATCGGCCGCAACCTCCATGTCCGCCCGCAAGATCTGGTCGGCGCGATCGCCAATGAGGCCAACATCCCGGGCCGCTCGATTGGGGCGATCGACATTCTCGATACGTACTCATTCGTCGATGTGCCGACAGATGTCGCCCAACGCGTGATCGCGGCGCTCAACAACGCTTCGGTCAAAGGCAACCCCGTAACCGCGGAACTTTCCAGCGAACCTGCAGCCTCGGGTCGAGGTGGCGGAGGTGGCCGGGACCGTGGTCCGCGCGACGGCGGATTCCGCGGCGGACGACGCGACAACACGCGACCGTATCGCCCCAGCGGCCCGGGTGGACAGCGTCCGCAGGGCGGCGGCCACTACAGCGCTCGTCGCGATGAAGAGGGCCGGGGCGGCAATCGCCATGGCGGCGGCGGACAGCGCTTCGACAACAGTCGCGGCCCGTCCAGCGACCGTCGCGGTCCCCGCCGCGAACGGTAGTCGGGAGTTGGCGAGCGAATGGGAAGCGAGCGCGGGTTCTCCAACTGATGCAGTGACTCAAACATGAGGGGCGTGACGCACACGCTCCTCGGAGCGGCGGTGGCACTGCCCATCGCCGTTTCTCGTGACCCGGCGGTGGCGGCAGGATGCATCTGGTTCGGGATGGTCGGCGGCGGTCTTCCGGATTGGCTCGATCTGCGCAGCGATTTCAAGACCTCACTGCGGCTCAGGCATCGCGGCGCCTCGCACAGCATCTTTGCGTTGGCAATCTTCGTCGGCTTGTTCTACGCGGGACTGTCGACACTTCGACAAGCTGAGTTTCGCGTGGGGGACGTCTCGATCGCGCCCGCCGACGCCACGATTTGGGCGTGGACGGTTTCTATCGCGCTTGGGGTGACTTCTCATCTGCTCTCAGACGCTTGCACGATCTCGGGAGTCAGGCCGTTACTACCGCTAGCCGACGCCAGGTTCTGGTTGTTGCCGAAGGCCCTGCGAGGACGTTCGGACGGCTATCTCGACACCGTCTTTCGGGCGCTGGCGATTACGGCCCTGGCGTTTGGCGTGGTGGTGCTGGCGGTGCGTCTGGCGCCTCTCTAACGATCGTCCCGCTCAAGTTGGCAGCGACCACCACGATCGCGATCCCGGCGATCGCCCCGCCCAGCGTATCGGTGAACCAGTGCGCGCCGTACCAGATTCGGGCAAAGGCGGTCATCGTCAACCCGACGATCCAGCATCCCCACAGGCGCCAACGGGCGACTCGACCCTGAGTTCGTCTGGCGACGAGAATGGCGGCGGCTCCGACGACGACGGCGGAAGTCATCGCATGCCCACTCGGATAGCCGAGACCATCGTAGACCCTGGCGATCTCCACCTCGGCAGCGGAGGGGCGTGGGCTGTCGAACCAGCCCTTCAACGGGTTCGCTATCAGCCTGCCAGTAGCGACAAGCGCCACAAACCACAGGTCGCGACGTTGCTTCAACAACGCCAACCCCAACCAGGCCATGGCCAACAACACGATCGCCAGCGATCGCTCGCCCAGCCAGTTGCCAAACCAGGCGATGGGTTCAGCCAACTGACCATCGAACGACTGGACTCGCGCCGAAATCGAGAGGTCGATTCTTAGCGTGTTCCACCCATGGGCGATGTAGCCGAGGGCCGCGAACAGCACCACCTGCGATGCGATCGCCCACCAGGAAAAGGCGATCTCGGGGCCGCGCGTGCTTGCTGGCGGTCTTTCAGTCATTGCCGCGCGGCACGTGTTCGTTGATAACGCCCTCGGCATCGATCGTCAGGGCCAGCGCCGCCATTCCTACGAACAACCCATGCTCGACCACGCCGGTGATCGACTTAAGCGCCGTCGCAAGCGAATGCGGGTCATCGATCCCAACCGATTTACAATCGACGATGTAATGACCGCCATCGGTGACGAATGTCGTCCCCTCGTCGTTGAC
>JACCUV010000063.1 GCA_013698495.1 Chloroflexia bacterium | reverse complement strand
CGAACGAGTTCCAGGACCTGACGGCCTCGGATCTGGCCCGCGCCGAATTGATCTCGATCCCGATCACGCTCGCCGTGCTGCTCGTTGTTTTCGGCGGAATCGCCGTCGCCGGAGTGCCCCTGGCGGCGACAGTCCTGACCTTGCTGCCGACCCTTGCGGTTGTTGCCATCGTAGCCCGCTACATCGAAACCAGTGTTTTCACGATCAACGTGGTGGTAATGATCGGCCTCGCGATCGGCATCGACTACGCGCTGATCTTCGTCACCCGCTATCGCGAGCAGTTGGCTGTGGGCGAGCGAGAGGAGGCGATCGGGATCGCGATGGCCACAGCGGGGCGGACGATTGTTGTCAGTGGCGCCGCGGTTGCGATCGGATTGCTCGGCCTCATGACACTTGGCGCTGAAGCCGCGACAGCCACCGCCCTCGCCGGCGCCAGCGTCGTGATTCTCGGCGTGCTGGTCAGCCTCACGGCGCTTCCCGCCGCCCTCTTCCTGCTGAGAGACCGCGCGCTCGGCCGGCAGGTTGTTCCCGATCGACTGATGTCGGAAGTGAGAAACCGACTCGGTCGCTTCACGGTTGCGACGAGGTCGCTGCTCGACCGCCACCCCGGGTTCGCCCTGATCGCGACGTGCGCGCTCCTGCTCCTGTTCGCGGCGCCCGTACTGGATACGAAACCCGAACTGCCGACGATGGAGGTGTTGCCCGAATCGCAATCGTCTCGCCAGATGTACGAAACGGTCCAGGCGGAATTCTCGTCGAGCACGCTTTCGCCAATCGCGATCATCGTGGAACCGCGAAACAATCAGCAAATGACGACGCCTCGCAATCTGCGGGCACTGGCCGAGTTCGCCGATGCCCTGGTCGGGATCGAAGGAGTCGACCACGTCGTCAGCGTCTGGTCGTTCGTGCCGCCTGGCATCGGTGCGAGTTTTCTTTCCGGCGGAATGCGGGTGGACGACGACATCGCCGCCGTCGTGCGGCCGTATCTCACGGACAATGCCGCCGCGATCCAGGTCAATCTGGATGCGGGAGCGGGTTCGGTCACCGCTCGGGATATTTTGGAAACGATCCGGAATGAGCATCTTGCCATGACGGACGGCGCTTTCACGGTGATGGTGGGGGGCGAAGCTGCGACCAGCGCCGATCTGACCGATCACCTCTCGGAGCGAATGCCGTGGACGATCGGGTTCGTGCTCCTCGCCACCTCGCTGGTGCTGTTCCTGCAATTTCGGTCGGTGCTGCTCCCGATCAAGGCAATCCTGCTCAACCTGCTCTCGCTGTCGGCATCGTTCGGAGCGCTGGTCTGGGTGTTCCAGCACGGTAATCTTTCGAGCATCCTCGGTTTCGAACCATTGGGATACACGATTGTGATCGTGCCGGTGTTGATGTTCTGTTTAATGTTCGGTCTCAGCATGGACTACGAGGTGATCATGCTCTCCCGGATTCGCGAGGCGTGGCTTGAGACTGGCGACAACGATCGCGCGATTGAGATGGGCCTGCGGCGGTCGGCGCGAATCGTGACCTCGGCGGCCCTGATCATGCTGATCGTGTTCGGCGCCTTCGGCGGCAGTGAGTTGCAGGTAATCCAGCAGATCGGGATCGGCCTGGCGCTGGCGGTGTTCATCGATGCCACGCTGATCCGGCTCATCGCCCTGCCTGCCGCGATGCGGTTGATGGGCCGCTGGAACTGGTGGGCGCCGACACTCCGGCGCTCCCCGATCCGCCCAGGCGCCTCGGCGCCCGAGTCGCCCGTGACTCCACAATGACCTCGTCGGTGACGATCCGCCGCGCCACCGCCGCCGATGCCGAATTCCTGCTCGGTGTGCGCTCGGAGCCGTCGGCGAGCCGGTTTCAGCCGCTGCGGTCGTATGCGCTGGAACGGCTGCACAACATCCTCTTGTCGAGGACCAGCGATCCGCTCGACGCAAGCTTCTCGGCCAAGGCGCAGTGGGTGATTGAGAGCAATGCAATCCCAGCCGGGTGGATCACGCTCGATATCACGAGCCGCGAGCACGGAGTGGCCTCGGTTGGCTACACGGTCGCCGAGGAGTTTCGAGGGCAACGCGTCGCGAGCAGGGCGCTGGCGCTGGTCATCGCCGCCGCGTTCGATGCTGGCGAACTCGATTTGTCGCGGCTGGAGGCGGTCGCGGCTGTGGAGAATGTGGCCTCCCACCGGGTGTTGACAAGGAACGGATTCCGCGATGAAAGGATCGCCAAAGGACTGCTCGTCATCAATGGCGTACGAGTCGACCACCTGCGATTCGGGTTGCTTCGGCCTGACGTCGTCAGCGGACGATGCCCTTCTTGAAGATGACGCAGCCATACGGTCGGTTCTCGCCAGTGACGACGATCCCGAATGCCTCGCGCGCGCGCGCGTAGAAGGCGAACCGCTCGACACGCTCGACACCGACTTCGCGGCCTTCAGCCTCGCGAACCAGGTCGAACACCTCTTGTTGGACCGCGGGAATGATCTCCGGGGTGTCCACCATTTGCATCGCCGCCACAGGCTGGTCAACGAAATCATCCAGCGGCATCACGGAGAGGACCGCGCGGGCCCCCGATGGAAGATCCGCGCCATCGAGGCGAATCAGACGGCGGGCTGACGAAACAGCCGGAAAGTGGCAATCGACGACGACGATCTCGTCGCCATGACCCATCGCCGCGAGCGTATGCAGCAACTCCGGCGACAGCAAGGGATCGATTCCTTTGAGCATTCCTCTGTCTTTCGTGATGGATCACGGACGCGGGCAACAGGCGGCAAATAGCCACGCGTGAGCATCCAGTTCGTCACAGCTACCCGTTAGCACACAGCAAATCCCGGCCCGCAGGCACGAGAGCGTAGCAGTTTGGAATAGCAGATATGGTACACGATGACCCCGACCGGCAGATACCGTCACCGCTCACGTTCGGCGATCCTCGCGTTCTATCATCAGATGGTGAACGCCACTGTGGACGATTTGATACCAGCCCGGTCCCACGAGGATCAGCATTCGTCAACAAAGCATATACTGGAAACATTCGGGGCACGATTACGAGGAGCAGATTCACGGTCGATCCCAAGCTTGCGAGTGATCGAATTTCTCCTATTCATCGGATGGCAGATTTCCACAGATCCTGAGACGATTAGGCGCGAGGAATGTGATCCAATCATATATGGAATGTTGGCACATCGACGTTCCTC
>JACCUV010000027.1 GCA_013698495.1 Chloroflexia bacterium | reverse complement strand
GGCGCAACCGGTCTGGATATCCTGCTGATCTCCGACAATCCGGGCGCGATGGAACGCGCCCTCGGCGCTTTGCCGGAGGCCAGGGTGGACGGGTTCCCGACGTCGACACCCGGAGTTCGCGCGCTCGCCGCCGGTTTCGACCTCGTGGTCTTCCAGGGGGTCACTCCCCCGCCAAATGACCTGCCCGAGGCGCCGATGCTGTTCGTGAGACCGATGCAGAGCGGCGACCACTTCGCGACCGAGGGCGTGATGACCTCGCCGGCGATCGACAGGATCGACGCGGGAGCGTCAATCCTGGAAGGTGTTGATCTGGCCGGCGTGACCTTCGGCGATACCCCCGTCTATCGGGTCGGCGCGGGCGACGACGTGCTGGTTCGGGGCATGGCCAACAATTTGAACGGTCCGCTCGTCTGGCGCGGAACAATCGAGGATACCCGTTATGTCGCGTATGGGTTCGATCTCGAGTCGTCGAACGTCACGCAGCGCGTCGCCTTTCCCGTGCTGATCGCGCGGACGGTGGCCGAACTGACGGTGGCCCCGATTCCGGGCACACTGGGGCTCGGGGATTCCCTCCTCTACCGGGTTTCGGAATCGGTTCCTGAGGTTTCGGTCACCAATCCGGAAGGCGAGGTCACACTTCTGGGCGTTTCGGAGTCGGTCGATTCTGTTGTGTTCGATGGGACGGGATTGGCGGGCATGTACACGGTCGAGGAGGTCGATGCCGACGGCCAAACACTCCAGGCATCGACGTTTGTCGTCAATGCCGGGCATCCGGTGGAATCCGATCTCCGCCATAACCCCTCGCTCGATGACGACCTGGCGGGTCGTGGGGCATCCAACATGACTGTGAGCGAACGACAGGGGCTGGCCGATCTGTGGCCGATGTTGGTGGGCATTGCCCTGTTGGTGATTGCCCTCGAATGGCTCGTGTTCAGCGCCGGGGTCGTTCGATTTCCGGTGAAACGAGGGTGGGCATCGGCGCTGCAGCGGATCGGGGGTCGGCCATGACGTTTCCCGACCTCGCATTCGTTCGCCCGTGGGCGTGGTGGCTGCTTGTCCTGATTCCGCTGCTGGTGATGGTGGCAACGCTGCTCTCGCGCGGGCGCCGCCTCCATCGCGGGTCGATCCTGCTTCGTGTCACGACCCTCGCCTTCCTCATCGCCAGCCTGGCCGGTCCGCTCCTGGTCCAGGGCGCCCAGGAAACCACGACCGTGTTCGTCGTCGATCGCTCGTCCAGCATCCAGCAGGGTTCGAGCGACTTTGCCAACGAATGGATCATGGACGCGTTGTCCTCCGCCGGCGCCGACGATTCGGCGGCGATCGTCACCTTCGGCGCGGAACCCGATCTCACCGTACCGGCAACCAGCGCCAACATGCTCGGCGACGACTGGACCGCGGGGGTTCCTGGTGGTGAGACCACCGATATGGCTTCGGCGCTGTCCCTTGCGCGCGCGCTGCCCGTCGGCGACAACAGGAGGATCGTGTTGCTCTCCGATGGCGCCGAGAATGTCGGCAATGCGCTTGAGCAGGCCGATCAGGCGGCCAGCGATGACGTCCAGATCGATGTCGTGCCGCTCGCCGGTGTCGAAAGCGGCGATCTCCGCATCGAACAGGTAGACGGTCCCAGCGCCCTGTGGCAAGGGGACGATTTGCCAATGCTCGTCTCGCTCGGATCGGGCGGCGGCGGCGAGGCGATCGTCGAACTCATTGTCGATGGCGAGGTTATGTCCACCGAAAGCGTGAGTCTCAACCCGGGCCAAACCGTGTACTCGTTGTCGGCTCCCGCGCTGGCCCCAGGCTTCCATAGTGTCGAGGTGCGGGTATCGGGAACGCCCGACATCGACCGAATCGCCGAAAACAACAGTGGGTACCTGGGCGTGATGGTTCGCGAGCAACCATTGGTGATGCTCGTGGCCCCGGTCGGAGCGGATCCGGCCCGACTTCAGCGGGCATTGACCGCCGAGGGCGCGGAAGTCACCGTCGTCGCCCCGGAAGATGTGCCGGTGCGCCTTGCCGACTTTGCCGGATTCGATGCGATTGTGCTCGACAATGTCTCGGCGTGGGACTTGAGCAATGCGCAACAGGCGGCGTTGATCGACCACACCGAAGCCGGGAACGGCCTGATCGTGGTCGGGGGATCGGCCAGCTTCGGACCGGGTTCCTACGCCGGAACGCCCCTGGAGCGGGCGTTGCCGGTGACGGTTAAGGTGATCGACGGTCAGCGTCGCCCATCGGTCGCGCTCCTGATCGTAATGGACAAGTCCGGGTCGATGAGTTACGACCCGAGGGATGGCGACACCTCGAAGATCGACCTCGCCAAGGATGGCGTGGTCACCGCCGCCAGCGCCCTGGCCCCCGGCGATCGACTGGGAGTGATCGCGTTCAACGATGAGCCGATCTGGGCCTTGCCGATGATGACGATCAGCGGCTCCGGCGATCTGGGCAAGGTGGAAGACGCGCTGTCGGCGCTCGCCGCCGATGGCGGCACCGAACTGTACCCCGCGCTACAGGTGGGGTATGACAGCCTTCGCAACGTCGAGGCCGACGTGCGGCACATCATCCTGCTCTCCGATGGCAAATCGCGCAGCGGCACTCGTGAAACCTACACACGTCTCGTCAACGATCTCGGCAACGACAACATCACGCTCTCGACGGTGGCGCTTGGGACCGATGCCGATCTTGAGTTGCTGGAATTCCTCTCGATCGAAGGCAATGGGCGTTACCATTTCGCCAACAGCCCGGAAGAGATTCCGCAAATCACCTTCCAGGAAGCCCAAAATGCCGGGAGCCAATCGGTTTTGCGGGGCGCGTTTTCGCCGGTGCAACAGCAGGCCAGTCCGATCC
>JACCUV010000026.1 GCA_013698495.1 Chloroflexia bacterium | reverse complement strand
CGCCAGGCGTGTCTCGAACGACGGTGTTGAACACATTGTCTACACCGATATCGGGCGCGATGGACGGCTCGAGGGCCCGAATCTGATTGCGCTGGGCGAGATGATCGAACTCGATTCAACCAGCATCATCGCCTCGGGAGGTATCGGCAGTCTCGACGATATCGCCAACGTAGCAAGGCTCGGCGCATCCGGCGTCATCATTGGCGCTGCACTCTATCACCACCGGTTCACACTGGTTGAGGCCCTCGCCGTCGCCAGGCAGTCGGCGGAGGTGGCTTTGTGATCGGTCCAAGTGACCTCACCCAACGCGTCATCCCGTGCCTCGACGTGACCGGTGGCCGCGTCGTCAAAGGCGTGGAGTTCGTCAACCTGCGCGATGCTGGCGATCCGGTTGAAATGGCCGCCATCTACAATCGGGAAGGCGCCGACGAACTGGTGTTTCTCGACATCACGGCCAGCTCAGACAGCCGCAAGACGATGATCGACGTCATTCGCCGCACGGCAGACCAGATATTCATTCCTCTGACCGTCGGCGGTGGAATTCGGAGCGTCGAGGACATCAGGGAGTTGCTGGGCGCGGGCGCGGACAAGATTTCGATGAACACGGCTGCGCTTCACCGTCCCGAGCTCGTCAGCGAGGGCGCCGACGTATTCGGTAGCCAGTGCATTACGGTCGCGATGGATGCGCGGGCGTCAGCGTCAGGCGGTTGGGAGGTCTTCACGCACGGGGGAAGACGCTCTACTGGCATCGATGCCGTCGCTTGGGCGAGTCGCGTCGCCGAACTAGGCGCGGGAGAGATATTGCTGACAAGCATGGATCGCGATGGCACACTCGCCGGGTACGATCTGGCGTTGCTTGAAGCCGTGTCGACAACCGTCAACATCCCGATCATCGCCTCCGGCGGGGCTGGCGCGCTCACCCACTTTGCGGACGCCTTGCAACCTGGACGCGCCGACGCAGTGCTCGCGGCGTCGCTTTTTCACTATGGCACGCTGCGGATCAGGGACGTCAAGCAATACCTCCACGAGCAAGGGCTGCCGATTCGCCTGGAGCGACAAGCATGATCGAGTCTCCGATGCCAGTCAGGTTTGGTCCCGATGGCCTGGTTCCGGCAGTGATAGTCGAAGCCGTCACCGGCGATGTCCTGATGGTCGGTTTTATGAATGACGAGGCTTTGCGGCACACGCGACGCACAGGTTATGTCCACTATTGGAGTCGCGGCCGACACACGTTGTGGAAGAAAGGCGAGCCATCGGGCCACCTGCAGGAAGTCGTACAGATTTCGGTGAACTGCGAACTGAACTCGTTGCTGATCGAAGTCAATCAGCGTGGCGCGGTTTGCCATGACGGCTACCCAACGTGTTTCTACCGCCACCTTGAGCCCGACAACTCGCTGACCCAGGTGCGAGAACGCTGGTTCGATCCGGCGGATGTGTATGGCGGCAAGTCCGGGCTCGCATCCTCAACGCGGCGGTGGTGGGGGGCCTACGAATCGCTCCGTGCCCACGATTGGGAGTCGACCTCTGGCACATCGCGCCTTTTGCGGGCAGGGGATGACCGGGTGACGGTTCGCCTCGCCGAGGAACTGAGGGAACTTGCCGGCGCCCTCGATGGCAGTCATCGTCATGTGGGCGCAAAGTCCGATGTGACGCTCGAAGGTGGCCAGGTCTGCTACTGGGTCGCGCTGCGATGTATTCGCGACGGATTGACCTGGATACAGGTTCGCCCGGATCGTGCGCTCGACGCGCCACCGACGGTCGACGAAACGGCGGCGACGTCGCTCGCGGGATTGTTGCGACGCGAAGCGGACTTCTGGGAGACTGGCGCCAACCTGGACATTTCGGCCCTCGCGCATGGCACTCTCGCGATGGTCGCCAGCGCCTGCGCCGTATTCGGCATCCCCGCATCGTCCCTGATCGTCGCCGATCTCAATGACATGCGCACGCGATCGTACCTGGCGCCGTATTTCGAGGCGGCGGAAGGCAGGTGATTCGGTGAAGACCAAAGGCGAATCGAGTGGTGGATATCGCGACCCGACTGTCCGTTGCATCGACGAGATTCCTCGGAATGACATGAGACCACGGAATGACACGAATCCTCGGAATGACTCGTTTCCCGGAGGCGGCACACGATGACTGGTGAACCGAGATTCTTGCCGGGAGCGCGATTGTGGACGCCGTGGCGCATGGCGTACGTCGGGGGCGGCGAGCGGGAACCGGGGTGCGTGTTCTGCAACGCGCTCGCCGGCGAGGACGATGCCACATCCCTGATCGTCCATCGTGGAGAACACTCCTTCGCCATCATGAACCTGTTTCCGTACAACACGGGGCACCTGATGATCGTGCCCTACAGCCATACCCATCAGCTAATGGACTTGAGTCAGGATGCCAGAGCGGAAATGACGGAGTTGACTGCCACGTTCTGCGACATCCTGCAACTGGCGATGAACTGCGATGGTTTCAACACCGGCATGAATCTCGGATCGGCGGCGGGAGCGGGCATCGCCGATCACCTGCACCACCACATCGTGCCGCGCTGGACCGGCGATGCAAACTTCATGCCGATCATCGGCGGCACGAAAGTGCTTCCCGAACTCGTCGCCGCTACGTACGCCAAAGTTCGGGCCGAAGTCGCCCGTCGGAAATCCGGCGCGGGGACAATCGATGTGGTCATGTTCGCGCCCGATCAGCCAGGACTGTACGTCGCCGGGGACGATCTGCCCGCGATATCGTTGACCGACGACATGCCAGCCTGGAAATCGGCGGTGACCGCGTTTTCGGCTGAAGCGTCGGTTTGCGGGGTGTTGGGATGGGCCGGTCGCGCCTCGACTGTAGCCGATGAGACGAAGTGGCCCGCCCTGGCGCTGTCCTGCTCGCCGCGCGCCGGGAATGGGTCGTCACCGTATCGATGGATTTCATTTGAGCAGGCCAGCGCGCTATTGACCGACTCCCGATATGGCCAGGTCAGGGAAGCCGCCAACCGCCTCGGCATGGACACGTCCGAGCCGTGAACACGCTCCGACCTATAATGACCGCTACGATGCCTGTTCACGTCGCGACATTCTCCGGTATCGTCACCGTTGCACATGCATTCCCGCTGGAGGCTCTGTGTTTCCTGGTTCACGATCGAGACATTCACTGCGCCGCCTGAATCGCCTGGCCCCGATCCATGCCGTCGTCAGCGCCGCACTCCAGGCGATCGGCGACACTGTGCTACAGCCAGTGGTTGTCCTCTCGGGGATCGCGTTCCTGTTGGGTAGAAGCAACTACCAGGTGGCGGCATTTGCCGTGATTGCGGTGGCGACGTGGGCGTGCGCCCCGCTGTTCCTGCTCGTGGTGGGTTCGTTCAGCGGGCGTCCCTATCCGGTGGTGGCGGTTGCCGGGATCGTGCGCTTGGGCGCCATTGTGGTTTTCGGTGTGGTCGGACTCCGGATCGACGACATCTCGCCAGGTCGCATCGTCAGCACGTTGGCCTGGACCTACCTCGCGTACCAGGTCGCGACATCGGTGGCGATTCAGTCATCCGCGAGCCTGATCGTGAGCGGAACGCCACGGAGCCGCCAAAGCATGGTATTCAGGCAACGCGCTCTGGCGAGCGTGGCGGCCGCCGTGATTAGCGCATTCGCGATATGGAGCGTGTTTCGTTCCGACGGGTCATTTCAGGACTCCATCGGTCTCATCCTGTTGCTGGCTGCGTTGGCGACACTCTCCGCTACCTGGTTCCTGCTGAGCATTCCAGGTGGTGGCATCGGTTCGGCGAGACCAAACCCGGAGAGACTTTTTGCGGCGGCGGTCAATCCGTTCCGCGCCGCCGCGTTCCGTCGGTTTATCTCATTCAAAATCCTGCTGGCGCTTGCGGTGGCAGTCGATCCGTTCCTGATCGTGTACGGGTTTCAACGACTTGGCCTGGAGGTCGAGTACATCGGGCTGGCGGTTGTGGCGCTGGCGGGAGGACAGGCTATCGGGCATCTGGTCTGGCCGAAATGGGTCGCCAGGCACGGACCACGCGTGCCATTTCAGGTCGCCACCCTGTTGCGTCTTCTTCTCTTGACCTGGGTGATCGCCCTGCCCGCGCTCTCCACAAGCAGCACATACGCAAACAGATTCGATACTCCAGAGGTGGCGATGCGCGGTTTTGCGCTGGGGTTTGTCCTCCTCGGACTGGCGGCCAGCATGGGAGCCTCCGCAAATCAACGGTACCTGCTCGATGTTTCCCCACGCGGCGTCACACAAGGACCAATTCTCGCGGGAAACATGGTCGCGACGCTGACCGCGTTTGCTCCGTTTGGGGTTGCGTGGCTTCTGGGGCGGCATGAGTTGGAACGAGTACTGTGGGCAGCAGCCGGCGCGATGATCGTTGCGCTGCTGGCGAGCGGACTGCTGGTCGAGTCGAGCGTGCGATTGCGTTCGGCTCCAGGGTCGTGGCGTTCCCGCCGGCAAACGGCGCGAACGGTGTGAATGCGAAAAATAGCCGGTGACGTTTATTGGCCGGCACAAGGCGCGGCCACTACCAGAGGATGAACGTTTTGTGAAGATCGAACGATTTGAGCTGGAACGGTGGATGACGCGGTGGGAACT
>JACCUV010000008.1 GCA_013698495.1 Chloroflexia bacterium | reverse complement strand
CGATAACCTGTTCGAACCTCGTGATCTCGACAGTGTCATCCAGCATTAAATGCGGCACGTCGTACGCGTACGAAAGCATCCAGAGCAGGTTGCGGAGCGGAACCTTGGATCGCAGTTCGAGCTGGCGGCCAGATGGCAGGCGAATGACCCCGACAGTCGAAGCGGGGTTCACGACGTAAGCAATCCCGTCGAACGACGGGCGGACCTCGAAATATTTGCTTAACTGCCCGTGAAGCAGGGCAATGTCTGCCCGCGTGAGTTCGATCCGGCAATCGACACACTCGGTCAGCACGATCCGGCTCATTCGACATTGGCTTCATCGAAGGCGTCGTTGACATCGTCTCCCGTCATCACGACTGCATCCGGCGCGGCGCCGAAGACGAGCAGCCGGATTTCTTCGAGAATCGAGTCCCTGTCCCGGTGGTGATGGAAGTACTATTCGAGCAGCGGATGGATCGCCCTTGTCCAGATCCGATCGAACCCTTCCGGCACGCCGACTTTGGGATGCATGAAGAAGCTGTGGCCAATCTGGTAATCCTGGGAAAGGTGCGCGCTCACTCGCTCATTCAGCGCCACGAACCGGGCGAGCACATGCTGGCGGGTGGTCACGTCGAGTTCCTGGGCCCGGAGCCAGCGGTCGAGCACGACCGCCTGGCCGTTTTCGACGGGCATGAAGCGCACGAAATAGAAACGCCGCCGCAGGGCATAATCGACCTGCGCCAGCGAGCGGTCGGCCGAATTCATCGTCCCGATGATGTAGAGGTTCTTCGGGATCGTGAGGTAAGGATTGGCCCCGGTCGCATACGGGAGCCGCGCCTGCTTGTCCCGGTACTCGAGCAGCAGGTCCAGCTCGCCGAAGATGCGTGAGATGTTGCCGCGATTGATCTCATCGATCAGCAATACGAACTTCGCTTTAGGCTTGTCGGCAGCGCGCCGGCAAAACTCGAGGAAGATGCCGTCGCGAACGTTGTAGGTGAGCTGCCCCTGCGTATTGGTTTCCGGGCGGATGCCCTGGACGAAATCCTCATAGCCGTAGGATTGGTGGAATTGGACGATCTCGACGTGCTCCGTCGGCGCGTCGTCGAGCGCCTGCCCGGTGAACCAGCGGGCGAAGAGTTCGGCGACATACGTTTTCCCGGAACCGTGCGGTCCCTCGAAGATGAGTTGGCGTTTCTCCGTGAGCAGAGACTCGATTTCATGCAGGAACGACGCGTCGAGATGGGTCTTGGCCGCGAGCACTTCGACGGAATGCACGAGAGGGGGAGGGTCTGGCGGCGGAGGTGGTGGCGGTGGCGGTGGTTTCCCGTTATCCCACAACGCGCGAATATTGGGGGAATAGTAGTGGCAAGATTCGGGACCGTATGTCGCCTCGCGGAACTCCCGGATGGCGAACAGGCCATCGTCAACATCAGTAGAAGGTTCCACGCCCGACTCTTCTGCGAAGGTAGTGAATATCTTCCGCTTGTGGTCACTGCTGGCAATGCTTTCGAATTCGTTGGGATACAAGAGGTGGAGCAAAAAGTGCCGACCAGCTGCCACGTTGGCCCTGACTTCTAATTGCCCGCTTGTGAATTCTGAGAGAATTTCGTCTGCCAGTTCCTTTGTGGATTCCTTGGTTGCGTTGCCAGGTTGCCGATTCCGGCATGCCTTGCCGAATCTCAACAGATAGGCCACATGCCATGGTCTGCCGGCAATCATGTAGAACATTCCGGGATCCGCGATCCCATCCGCAAACGATCGTTCAATCCTCAACCACTGCCCATTTTCCCTCTGATCTCCAAGCTTCCACGACATCTCCGTGGTGATGAGATTCGTTTTGGCAGCGGCGCCCATTTTGCCCTTGCTTATGGGGAGGCAATACATCACCAATAGGTCCACTGCGATCATATGAATTGGAAGTGGTTCGCTCTCCAACTGATTGTGCAAATTATCCACGAATGGGTCCGAACCTTCGTCAGGTTTGTCGACAAAGGCGTCCCACAGCGCATCGAGATTCTCGACAGTCCAAATAGCCTGCTCCGGCCAGAGCAGCGATTTGCCCTCAATCAGGCAGCGCTGGCGGAACAGGTCGGCGACTTCGTAGACGGCCTCCCAGCCAGGATTACGAGCCATAGAAGAATCTCCTTCAGATCAGCGCAGGCGGGCGGACAACAGGATCGACAATATCCGGTTCTGGAAGGGGTCTCCGGCGGTCGATCCAAGTCCGCCCGTACGACCAACGGTGGAGGTCGCGTGTGCCCGGATATCGAATTATTTCTTGGCTCGGGCCCGGATTTGGACATGGCCGTTCGTTACGCGGGTCTCGTACGCATGGATCGGCGATGTGGCGGGGCCGTGAATCACCCGTCCATCCCGCAAATCGAACTGGCTGCCGTGCCACGGACAGGTGACGCAGGTTCCGTCGATCTCGCCTTCGTCCAGCGGTCCCCCGACGTGGGTGCAGGTCGCCGACGCGGCATGGATGGCCTGGCCCTGCTTGAGCACGACGATTGACTCGCCACTGACTTCGACGCGATGGAGTTTGCCGTCCTCGATATCGTCGATCGCGGCGATAATCGTCCACTCCGCCTCCTGCTCGTCGAACGCGACCCGGCTGACACCGATGCCGAGTTTGTAGGCAAGATCGCCGCCGAGCAGCCCGCCGGCCGTCGCCAATGCAATGCCGATGGTCGAGAATGCGATCCCCGCCGCGCGCGCGTCCCGCGCGCGGAGCACCCACGAGGCTCCGTAGCAGGCAGTCGCCGACACATTGAGGATGGCGTGGAGGGTTCCCACGCGGCGGGGCGATTCCATCTCTTGCAAATCGTGCCATTGCGCCACACCAGTGACCGCCGCGCCCATGGCGCTGACCGTACCAAGCTTGAGCGTGAGGTCGGCGGCGTCCTCCATCTCCAGCACATCGAAGACGAGACTCGACGTCCAGAATCCGATCGGCAGATCCGTAATCGGAGGATGCAGGGGATGACCAAGCCAGGTTCCGTACAGCGCGTCCTTGACGATTGGCACGCCGTGCTGCCCGAAGATTGGATCGAAGGCGTTGTGCAAGCTGGCGGCCGGTTTGTCCAGCCACGGCATCGCAGTGGAGATCCATGCGGAGAGATTGGAGAGATCGAGGCGGGTAAGACGGGTGATCGCCATGAGCTGCGTCCCCTTTCGTGAGGCCTTATGATTGCGCTCGACGAAGCGAGTGTCAATCGTGACGTAGCCTTCACGAGCGGCGCCGTCGCGGCGTGAGTCGCCACGGCGGCGGCCGAAATCGCCCCAGGTCATAATCAGGCAGGAGGCCCGACGTAAGCACCAGGATCGATCGACGCTGGTGGGAAGAACTGAGTCACGGCGCCTCGCGACTATCGAGGACAATCCCAAGGCGACAGAGTGAGATGCGAATGTGAATCAGCGACGGTGAATGAGCAGCGCGACCCGGCGGATCAGCGACCACCGCCGAGGCGGCGGTCGACTGCGGCGAGGGCGACGCCAAAGATGGCGTGGGCGAGGATCATGACCCCGACGCGTGGGTGCGAGTCATCGTCCGGCGCCGGGTAAAGGCGCAGGGCGGGCAAGAATCCGAAGTAGCTGACACCCCAGACCGCTCCTCCAAACATCAATCCCGCCACCGGGACTGACCGCGGGAGAAAACGCCGAACCAGCGTGTAGACAATGCCGCAACCCGCTCCATACCCAAGATGCGCCGAGAGCCACACCGGCGTGAAACCGGGCTCGGAACGCTCTGGCAGGAAGTCCGCGATGGAGGCGATCCGGTCGCTGATCTGGATCGGCGGCGGCGTCTGGATCAGGTTGAGGCGTTGTGCCGCGATGATCGGGATCGTTTGGGGAACAGTGGCCACGAGCCCACTGATCGCGCCACGCAAGATTGAGTGCATCGTTCAACCTCCTCCTTGCCAACCTGATTCATGAAACAGCGACCCGCTCGTCGATCTTATGTCACGATCCACCCTGTGCCCGGACGTCGGAAATGATCCGGCCAGCGGGCGATTGCGTAGTACATGGTAGCCGGTCGCCAGCCGCATCACGTCGCTGTGCTTCTCCAACTGTCGGCTGGCCCCGGCTGTTGGCGCCTGACCCGGCTGGCGGTCACCACCTGCCCCGGCGAACTCCTTCCTCCCCAATTCCAAATTGCGACCGAACCAGCCTCGTGAGCTCATCGAGCGACTGGGCGCCATCGACGACAACGCATGGCCGTTCGTGGCGGAAGGCTTCGTCACGTACAAACCCGGCAAACCCGATGTCTCGCTCCATCCAGTTGGTCCAGGCCGCGTCTGGATCGGTGCAGCTGGCGAGCACCCTGTGCCGCCATTCGCGCCGGGAATAGTGCTCTCGCTGGAATGTCGACCATGGCACGATCCAGATCGCCCGATCCCGCGAAATGCCGAGATCGTCAATCAAATGCGGCATCAGGGCCGCGCCCTCAGCGAGGATCGGGATGTCACCTGGCATCGCGCCAAGGTCGTTGAGGATGAGCGAGAACTCTTCGTTGTAGAGGGCGATTTCCTCTGCAACCTGAATCTCGACCGGCCGCATCCACAACTCGTCGCACGAGGCGCGACTGAGGCGATGGAAAGTGGGGTGGAGCCTGGGATCGACGATTTCGGAGTGGCGATAGAAGGCGTCGTCGCAACTGTAAATTGCGAAACCGAACTCGGCGGCGAGCGCGGCGGCGATCGAACTCTTGCCGGAGCAGGGCGAGCCGCCGATCCAGTAGACGTGGTTGAGCGCCGGGGTGAGAATACTGTTCATGGCGGTCAGTCTACAGTGGACTTCGGGCTGGTTGACTCGTCACCTGTGGTCGTTCGAGACCTCAAGACTCCTTGTTCCTCGGAATGACTGTGGGGGGCAGCAATGACACATCCAGACGCCGATCCAATTGACCTGACGGCCGAGCTGGTGCGGATCGCCTCGGTCAATCCCGACCTGGTTGCGGGGGCCGTAGGTGAATCGGCGATCGCGGATTTTTGCGCCGCGTGGCTTGCCGACCACGGTCTGGAGGTTCACCGGCTGGAGTCGCGACCGGGGCGGCCTTCCGTCGTCGGGATCGCGCGCGGCACGGGCCGCGGCCGCTCGCTGATGTTCAACGCGCACTATGACACGGTCACCCTCACCGGGTATAAGGGAGACCCGCTCGACCCCCGGATCGAGGATGGAAAGTCGTTCGGTCGCGGCGCCTTCGACATGAAAAGCGGGCTCGCGGCGGCGATGGTCGCGACCGCGGCCGCCAACTCGCTGGGTTTGAGCGGGGACGTGCTCGTGGCCTGCGTCGCCGACGAGGAGCATTCCAGTTGGGGGACGGAGGAAGTGTTGCGCCATTTCACCGCCGACGCCGCGATCGTCACCGAACCGAGTCAGCTCGAGCTGACCCTCGCCCACAAGGGTTTCACCTGGTTCG
>JACCUV010000127.1 GCA_013698495.1 Chloroflexia bacterium | reverse complement strand
CGTTACGTTTCGCGGCGCCAAATAGAGGGTTCTTGCATATGACAAGAGCCGACGGTTGCCGCCACCTGACCGTCACCCTGACCCTGAGCGCCAGCGAAGGGGATGGGTGGCCCCGCTGGATACCGCGGGAAGCGCTTCCGATGGAGTCGGTGTCCTGGTCTTGCGTCCCGGAATCGTTGGCTGACGGCGAGCAGGCCCTTCGGCCGCGCTCTGGGCGGGAGACTCTTCCTTCCTTCGGCAGGCTCAGGACCAGAGTGACGGCATTGGGATGGATCGACCAATGCTCGACACTCCACCCAGGCAGCCAGGCGAGGACAATGGGGTTGGCAGACCATCCGTTCTCACGGGGATTGCCGGTCGGCGGTTGTATGGGAAACGGCGAAGTTGCGTGGTAGGCGCCTGTGCCACAATGCGACGGCGAACTGAGCGAGCCTCCAACAGGATCGGGATTGACAATCGTCAGCAGATCGGACAACACGACCTCGACGACGGTGTTCACGGCATCTGGCGTGCGCCGTGGAATCGCCGCCGCCGTTCCGTTCGGGATCGGAGTTGCGGTTTACGGCGTCGTCTATGGATTGCTGGCGCGTCAGGTCGGGCTGAGTTTTCTGGAAAATCTCCTCATGAACGTCGTGGTGTTCGGCGGCGCCTCGCAAACCGCGGCGCTGGAGTTTTGGACCTATCCGCTGCCAATTCTCTCGATTGTGACCACGACGTTGCTCATCAATCTGCGCTTTGTGCTCCTCGGCGCGGCCGCCCGGCCATGGCTGGAATCGTTGCCCAGGCGCGCCGTCTACCCGATGTTGCACGTGATGGCGGACGAGGGCTGGGCGGTGGCGATGAACGAACGCCGCCGGGGAGAGCGGGACGCGGGATTCTTCCTCGGGGCCAACCTGTTCATTGGCGTCTGCTGGATTCTGGCGATACTCAGCGGCCACGCGATCGGGGGCGGGGTCGGCGATCCAACCGCGGTCGGTCTCGACTTCGCGTTCACCACGATCTTCGCGGCGATCCTGTTTTCGGGGTACCGCCAGGCATTCGATCTCGTGCCCTGGGGCGCCGCCGGAGCGGCCGCGCTGTTGGCGTCGTGGATCCTGCCGGGCACCTGGTACGTGCTGGTCGGCGGCATCTTCGGATTCGCGGTCGGCTTCCTCTTCGGCACACCGGCGCTTGCACCGGCCACAACCCCGGAGCGGGCGCCGTGACGATCCATCCAGCGGCGCTGCTGGCGATTCTCCTGATGGCGATCGTTACCTACGGCTGCCGGGCGGGAGGGTACTGGTTGATGGGTCGGGTCACGATCTCCCCGCGAATTGAGATCGGGCTCACCTACCTGCCGGGCGCGGTGTTGATCTCGCTTGTCGCGCCGGCGATGGCGGAAGAGGGAATCCCCGGTGTCTGCGCGGTGGCGGCGACGGCGCTGGCGATGCGGCTGACAAACAGTTTGCTTGTCGCGATGGTGGCCGGCGTCGGCACGGTTTGGCTGATGCGCCAACTGATTTGATGTGTGAGATGTTCCCTTGGGGATTGTCCGTTTCGGCGATTTCCGAGGTGCTCACGATGAAAGGCGAAGACTGATGATTGCTCGAATCTGGCGGGGACGAGTCCGCCCGCACGACGCCGCAACCTATCTCGATTACCTGCATCGAACCGGTGTGGCCGACTATCAGGCGACGCCCGGCAACCAGGGCGTCACGATCCTCCAGCGCGAGATCGAGGGCGCCGTTGAATTCACGATCCTCACCTTCTGGACGGACATGGAGGCGATCAAGTCGTTCGCGGGCGACGATCCGGAAGCCTCGCACTACTACGACGAGGACGAGGCCTACCTGCTGCACCTGGAACCGCGCGTCGACCACTTCGACGTGCCATTTACCGATCTGACTCTTCAAACCCCGGAGCAATGATCCTTACCGGCGGATCATCGCCAACACTTCCGCCGTCTTGCGGTCGAGCAGGGCCTTGTCGTCGGCCTCGACGTTGAGCCGGAGCAGTGGCTGGGTGTTCGAGGCCCGCAGGTTGAACCACCAGTCGTCGAATTCCACGGTCAGGCCGTCGAGGTCATCGAGTTCCCCACCGTGACTGGCATAGTGATCCTCGATGCGCTTGACGGTAGCCCCGACATCGGCGACTTCGGAGTTGATTTCGCCGGATCGGAAGCGGCTGTCGATCGGTTCGAGGATCGCGGAGAGCGACTGGTCCTCATCGGAGATGAGCTGCAGCACGGTCAAGAGCGCAATCAGCCCGGAGTCGGCGTACCAATTGTCCCGGAAGTAGAAATGCCCGGAGTGCTCGCCGCCGAAAATCGCATCCTCGTCGCGCATCAGGGCCTTGATAATCGAGTGACCGACTGGCGTTCGAATCGGGCGACCGCCGTGCTCCTCAATGATTTCTGGCACCGTGCGCGAGCAGATCAGGTTATAGACGATCGCTGAGCCCGGGTTTTTCCGGAGCATTTCGAGCGCCACCATCGCCGTCGTCATATCGCCACCGACGAAGGCGCCGTGCTCGTCGATCAGGAACATGCGGTCGGCGTCGCCATCGAATGCGACGCCGAGGTCGCACCCTTGCTCGACGACGGTGCGCTGCAGGTCGCGGATGTTCTCCGGCTCGATCGGGTTGGCGACGTGGTTGGGGAATGTGCCATCCAGCTCGAAGTACAACGGCACGACTTCGCAGGGCAAGTGGGCGAACACGGGCGGCACAAGCGCGCCGGCCATGCCGTTGCCGGCGTCGATCGCGATTTTCAGCGGCTTGATGCTGGAGGGGTCGATCATGCCCAACACGTACTCGG
Source organism: Chloroflexia bacterium (assembly GCA_013698495.1). Lineage (GTDB taxonomy): Bacteria > Chloroflexota > Chloroflexia > Thermomicrobiales > UBA6265 > JACCYX01. The sequence continues at coordinate 2,951 of JACCUV010000127.1, read as the reverse complement.
CATAGGCGTCGAGCACGTCGCGCTCGGAAAGATCGCCTCGCCTGTCGGCCATCGGCGGGAGCTCGCCGCTGATCACGAGTTCCCCGATTTCGCCGATGCCCGTTTCCTTCGAGAGGGCGCGCGCTTCCTCGCGGCAAATCTTGAATCCGTTGTAGGCGGCGGGGTTGTGCGATGCGGTGATCATCACGCCGGCCTCGTAGCCGTACTTGCCGACCGCGAAGTAGAGCGTGTCGGTGGAGACGAGTCCAATATCGGTGACGTTGGCGCCCTGGTCGCGCAAGCCGTCGATCAGGGCGGCGGAAAGGGCCGGTCCCGAGACCCGCATATCCCGCCCAACCACGAACTCGGTGGCGCCGAGGAACGCGGTGGTGGCGCGGCCGATTCGGTACGCGATGTCCGGGTTCAGTTCCTCCGGCACGAGTCCGCGCACGTCGTAGGCCCCAAACACGGTGCTCCCTTTCGGGTTGAGCGGTTCGAACTGCTCGTTGGTCATCTTCTTCTCCTCGCAAACCGGTCATGCCAGATGCTGGTTCAAGTATCCCCTATCCTGGGTGGGACTTGCCCGAGCCCCCAGCGTTGACGATATGAAGGCGAGGATCGTTGTCGAACCAGCTTGACACCGGCTGCATGAGTAGTCACGCCCTTTCCGAAGTACGGACCAGGGCAAGTATCATGCATTCGACAACGAAGCTACGACGCCAGGAGTACTTTGCAAGACGTGCCAACTTCACCGTATTCAACGAATCATCAGGCATCTGGAATTCGGCTTGACTTTGACGCGGCCGTGGATATGCATCTCCACACGTATGCCAGCGATGGCTTCTGGTCGCCGTCGGCGCTGATCGACGACCTCGTGGCACGCGGAATCGTTGTCGCCTCTGTCTGCGATCACGACACGCAGGATTCCGTGCTCGAGGCGATCGATCTCGGTCAGCGGCGCGGAGTGCGGATCGTGCCAGGGACTGAGGTCACCGTGCGCTGGGGTGGACGCCAGTGGCACCTGCTCGTCTACGGCATCCGGCCAGACGATTCGCGACCGGAGGCCCGTGCGTTTCTCAAGCTGATGGCGGAGCATGACCAGCGGTTCATGTCGCTCGCCGTCGATGCTCGGCGCCGGGTCGAGCGTTCGGGCCGGCCGATTCCGAGAATGACGGAGGAAACCGGTGGCCGCAAGCCAATGCCGGTGCATGTGTTGCGAGCGATGATCGCCGCCGGGCATGTTCCCAGCCTGAAAGAGGCAGCCGAACTGGTGGTTGCCCTGGGCGGCAACTTTACGTACGACACTCCGCTTGAGGATGTGGTCGCGGCGGCGCATCAAGCAGGTGGAGTCTGCATCCTCGCCCATCCCGGGCGAGCCGACCTCGGCCCGGCGTTGAACGCCAACACGCTCGACCGGATGTTGAAGGCGACACCGCTCCATGGCATCGAAGGGCACTACCGAACCTACACCGATGCCGACACAGCCCGCTATCGGCGGATCGCCGAATCGCGAGGTTTGCTGATCGGCGCGGGTTCGGACTCGCACGGACCGGGCGTTCCGGTCGATCCCCGCCCGTGGCGGGCAGTCTGGGCGAGAGACCTCTTGGCGCAACTCGGCTTCGACGTAGACCCGCCTCCCGATGGCGTGTCCTGGGCTCCGGGTATGGACCCGCGGGTCGCCAAACCGACGAAGCTTAAACGGGATGAGAAGCGGCAAGTGGTCCGGGTGTAATCACTCGAACCAGGTGGTCGATGTTAGCCTGCCGCCTACGTGTGAGGTAATTGATTTCGACACGACGCTTGGTATGCTTTCATAAACGCCGAGCTTTCGGCTGACGGCGAGCCCGTGAATGGCTCATTCAGGTATTAAAGTCCGGATTGGAGTGTTCACTTGAGTGACGAAGCGGCCGAGCAAGAAGCAATCGACGGAATCAAATTCGCCCACGGTGAGTTCCGTCGTGTTCTGGGAAACGTGACTCCCGATCAATGGACCGCGCCGACACCCAGCGATGAGTGGGATGTGCGCGCCTTGATGAATCACGTGATTCAGGGGAATCGCTGGGTCGAGCGGAACGTGATCGCGGAGGGTGCAGATTTTCCGACGGACGATTTCGTCGGTGATGGTGACCCGATCGAGGTCTTCGATGCGTCGATGGACGACCTGTGGGCGGCGATCGAGGCGGCGACCGCAGAGCAGCGGTTGAACGATTGGTACGTGGGGACGCGCACCAGCGAGTTCATGATCCATGGCTGGGACCTGGCCAAAGCGACGGGTCAGGACACCAACCTGGCCCCGGAACTCAACGAGTCGCTGCTGGCCGCCTTCCGGGTTGGCTTCGAGGGGTACGATCGTGCCAAGGACGGATCGTACAAGGACGAAGTTCCCGTCCCGGCAACCGCTCCGGCGGCCGACCGCTTTGCGGGATTCCTCGGCAATCACGTGTAAGGCGTATTGGCGCGATCATCGCGATGCAAGACGCGTCGGTGAACCCCGCCAAAACGTCATCTCGACCGAAAGCCTGCCCTGAGCGGGGTCGAATGGGTGGAGAGACCTCGTCGTCGCGGCGAACACGAGTTTGAGGGCCGTTGCGACGTGTCCAGCAGAGCCGAGATTTCTCAAGAGGCTCGAAATGACGTAAATCTAAAACCCCAACACGTTGCCTTCGACGCGGGCGTCGGTGCCGCCGATCAGGACCCCCGTTTCCGGATCGCGGGCGATGATCTGGCTGGCGCCGCCCCCAGCCCAACCACCGACGATTCGAACGTGGTGACCGCGCGACTCGAGTTCGGCGACAACGTCGGGATTGATCCGATCCTCGATCCGCAGCTCGAACGGGTTGTCGATCGTGCTCGGGTCGGTTCCCGGCCAGCTCGTCCACCGTGGCATTTCGATCGCCGCCTGGGCGTCCATCCCGGCGTCGAGCATGGCGACGATCGCCTGCATGTTCCACTGCGGTTGGCCATCGCCGCCG
>JACCUV010000417.1 GCA_013698495.1 Chloroflexia bacterium | reverse complement strand
ATGGCAGTCGGCTCAGCAGCGTTCCGGACGGCATCAGTCGTATTCGCCGCAACTTCCCCAATGGCGGCGCGATCGTCGAGTGGGCGTCAACGGTCGTGCCAACGTGCTTGCTCGCCAACGACCCCGTACCAGCCTTCCACGATTGGTTTGAGACGGAGGCTGGACGACAAACAGTGGATTCAGGTGCTCCACAAAAAGAACATCGTCGCCCGCGCTACTTGCTTCGACCGGTTGGACGGTCCCTTCGTTCGCGCACTGGCTAATTGTCCGCCACATCCCCGTCTGGAGACGACGTCGGAGTCAATTCGAGCCAGAACCGGTATCCGGGTCATCGACTCCGAACATTGGCGTCAGGATCTGCGGGAAAACCCGTCGTCCGAACTGCTCGATCGTAATTGCCTGTGTCGGGCATGCCCTGGCCCCCGCAAACAACTGTTGCAATGTGGCGTCGGCTTCATTCTCGAGCACAGCCACACCTGTTTCCTCATCAAGGACGTAGATGCCTGGCGCCGCCGTGGTGCACTTGGCATTCGCGATGCATCGGCGAGGGTCGATCCTCACCACAACGCCCTGCTTCCCCGATTCTGACCCTGGCATCCTGATTCCTCTTTCCCATTGATGACGTTCCAATGCAATTTGAGATGGGATAGAAAGACCAACTCACTATCGAGCCAATCCGTCGTCATCGTTCCGCTGAGCGTATTCTCGCTCAGACGAACATTCCATCAGAGTTATTGTCATTCCGTGGCAGGAGCAATCTTGACCAATTCTGGCCAAACGCGTTGTTCAATCCAATCTACCGACCTCTCGCATCGACAGGCGCTTCCACTATGACACTGCCCGTTTCTCCTGTTTCAGCTTGCCCGGAAGTTTGCTCCGCCACCATAGCGCCGAACAGCGACACCTGGTCCGGTTTGAGGTGCAGTGTAAACGTGACACTTGCCGCGTTGTACGCAACGTGCTGTAGTGGAGCATCCAGGTTTTGGAAGATGTGCTCCAGTCGACCCGACTCTGGGTGCGAGACGGTGACCGCTACAATACGCAATGGCCGCCGCTCAACGATCCCTGCCTGTTCGATAGCCTGTGAGACCGCCGCGCCGTAGGCGCGAATCAGCCCGCCCTTGCCGAGTTTGATCCCTCCGAAGTACCGTGTGACGATCGCCACCACGTCCGTCACGTTACGACGATTCAGCACTTCGAGCATCGGCACGCCCGCGGCGCCCGCTGGTTCGCCGTCGTCGTTGGAGCGCTGCAACCGGCCGCCAGCATCGATTTGCCAGGCAGTGCAATGATGATTGGCGTCCCAATGCGATTTGCGGATCGAGGCGATTGCCGAGCGCGCCGCATCCTCGCTGGCCACTCGACAAACCGTACAGATGAAGCGGGATTTCCTGACCTCCAACTCGTAAGAGCCATCCCTGGCGATCGACCGTTCCACGAGCAGAGCCCTCACCTCGATCGTATCGTCCTTGCTTCGCTATGCGAATTGTCCACGAACCGGCGTGGAAACACGTGTCCCTTTTCACTAAAGAGCCCAGAACCTGGCGTGGGACAGTGAGGACGCAGGGAAACGTCGGTGCACGGCGCGAATCGCCATGTCAGCCGATTCTCGATAGGATACAGTGCGCACCGCGCTATCAGGTTCGGAGTCGGCTGACTTTGCGCGTACCAAAACCTCCGATTTAACCAGGTTGCGGGAGTTTCCTGTTGAAGAGTTTACGATCCACCACCGATATCGTGCTCATTGGTGGCGGAATCATGAGCGCCACACTCGGCATGCTGCTCAAACACGTGCGGCCTGATGCCACGATGACACTCATTGAGCGACTGGATCGAGTCGGACTGGAAAGTTCCGATCCCTGGAACAACGCCGGAACCGGTCACGCCGGTTTCTGCGAATTGCATTACACCTCTCGATTGACAGACGGAACGATTGACCTGACCAAGGCCCTGGCGATCTACGAGCAGTTCCAACTCTCTCTTCAGTTCTACTCCTGGCTGGTCGATCGAGGGACCTCCCCCTCTC
>JACCUV010000392.1 GCA_013698495.1 Chloroflexia bacterium | reverse complement strand
AATCGACTTCGCGACCATCAACATGTCCAACCTGCAACAGAGCAAGTCGCGACCGTGTGGTATAACACTTGACGTCAACATCGCCAGCATTCCGGGGTGATTTTGTGCGCCTGTCGTGGCTCCTTATACCCATGTTCATTGATGAGCATGAGCCGATTGGCGATGGATACTGCCCAGGAAGGATTCCCAAGAAAATGCAGAACGGCCAAACCTCGAATGGAGCGACCGGCGTCAAGTCCAAAGAGCGCAACATCATCATGGGCGCCGGGCCGGCTGGTCTCTGCTCGGCCTATGTGCTGAGCAAGGCAGGCGCCAATGCGACTGTCGTCGAGTCGGCGCCGTTTGTCGGTGGCCTGGCCCGCACCATTCGTCGCGACACCGAGAACGGGGAGTTCAAGTTCGACATTGGCGGACATCGCTGGTTCACCAAGAACGAAGACCTCAACGATCTGTTTCGCGAAGTTGTGGACGACGAACTCCTCTGGGTCAATCGCATAAGCAGAATCTACTTCGATGGCAAATTCATCGACTATCCACTGAAAATCGTCAGCGCGCTCAAGGCCGTCGGCCCGATCACGGCCGCCCGCGCAGTGCTCGACTACGGCCGCATCAAGGTCAAACAGCGAATCAAGTCGACCGAAGTGAGGTCGATGGAAGATGCCTACGTAAATCAGTATGGCGAAACACTGTACAAGCTCTTTTTTCAGGCCTACTCCGAGAAGGTGTGGGGCCTGAAGTGCGACAAGCTGTCTGGCGACTGGGTCAGCCAGCGAACCAAGGGCATGTCACTGATAACCGCCATCAAGGATGCCGTGATTCCGTCGAAGGGCGACGTTGTCAGCCTGATCGAGCAGTTCATGTACCCGCGCGATGGGTTCGGCCGATTCTCCGAGCGCATGGCCGATTCGATCAGGGCCTCCGGAAACGAGATTCGGCTCAAGAATGCGGTCGAGAAAATCGTGCTCGACGGCAATCGGGTCAAGGGGATTCGAGTCCGCACCGAAAACGGCCCGGAACTCATCGAAGGCGACAATTTCATCTCGTCGATCCCCTTCACCGTGTTGGTCAAGATCATGGAACCGGCCGCGCCGGCCGATGTGATCGCCGCCGCCGAAACCCTTACCTTCCGCGACATCATCACCGTCAACCTGATGATCAGGAAGCGCCAGGTGACACCGGACACGTGGCTCTATGTACATGACCGCAACATTCTGTTCGGACGGTTCCACGAGCCCAAGAACTGGAGCCCGGCAATGGTCCCCAGTGACGAGTACACCTCCCTCGTGATCGAGTACTTCTGCACCAAGGGCGACCATATCTGGAACATGAGCGACGAGCAGTTGGTGAACCAATCGGTGAAGCACCTGGTCGAGGATCTTGACTTCGTCCGGCCCGAAGAAGTGCTCGGCGGCTTCACCTTGCGCGCGACCAAGGCGTACCCCGTCTACGATCTCGATTACCAGGAACCGCTACTCAGGATGAAGGATTACATCCAGAGCATCGAGAACCTCCAGTACATCGGCCGCGGCGGGTCGTTCCGCTACAACAACACCGACCACTCGATCGAGACCGGAATGCTGGCCGCCCGAAACCTTCTCGGCGAAACCCACGACCTCGAACGCGTTAATGCCGATGACGAATATCACGAAATCAAACGCAAGAGCAGCGCCGCTGGCGTTGTGTAGCATCGCCTCCGGGAACGAGGCGGCTGCCACGCTCCCGCATCAACGCTTGCGAGGCGCCCATGGCCGAACCCTCGTCTCCGAACTCAACCGCCTCCGATCCGAAGCGAGTCCCGCCCGACGGCGCCGGCGCTGTTGTCTCCGGCAAGCCCGTTCGGCTTATCCTCTGGGTTGTCCTGTCCATCGCCTTCCTTGGCTATCTCGCATTTGGGACGGTTGGCGCGCGGATCTGGCGGTTCGGACAACTTCAGATTGAGTCCCGGTCCATTGCCTCTACGTGGCGTGTTCAGGGCCGGAACCTGCCCGATGTTTCCCACCAATGGCTGATCGAGTCTGTGTTCTACGGCGCGATTGGCGTGTTTGTGGTCTGTACGATCGTGGGGATGCGCTTGTTGCTGGCGGAGTCTACCGACGATCGGGCGCGCGTTGGCAATGACCATTCCTGATCCCGGTGTAATCTCGGGCCAGAATCCCGCCGGTGTCGCGAACGCGACTCCACCGGTCCGTGCGCCAATCCGATTCACCAGACTCGCCGCGGTCGGCGTTGCGGTGCTCTTCATGCTCGCAACCTGGGCCGTTTGGAAGTTCGGCGGTTTCGACCTGACGGCGACGATTGATGGCAATGGCGGGCGACAGACAGTGGCCAACACCTTCGCCACCGTCGATCATCCCTTTCACGCCACCCGCGCTGACAGCCTGCTCAACAGTCTTCAGGATGGCCAACTGTTGCGGTGGTTAGGTCATCACCAGGGCGGGTATCCGGTCGAGTTTTATCCACTCGGGATCCCGTGGCTCGATGTCGGACTTTGGGCTCTACTGCTCGGAACAGTGCCAGTCGTCGCGGTCCACAAGCTGGCGGTGCTGGTGGTTTTTGTGTTGCCCGCGGTTGGATTCTGGCTCCTCGCACGGGGCGACAGACTGAATCCGCTCGTGCCGGTGCTGGCCCTGGCAATCCACGTTTCGACTCCCGGGTTGTGGCACACGGGGGGCATGATCGAACTCATCGAGTGGGGCCTCATCGCCAACGTTGGTGGGGCTACATTAGCGTTCATTGCACTTGCCGCCCTGGCGCGCCATGTGCTTGAAGGTGGAGGCGGTTTCGCCGCGCTGGCGATCGTGTCGTCGTCAGCAGCGCTCTACACCAACACGCGCTCGGGAGTCGCGGTTGGTGTCGCCGCACTGTCGATTCTGGTCGCGATCGCGCTTGGGATCGGCGGCCGCCCCGAAGTCTCGATGCGGATTGCGACCTTGCGGGTGGCGTTGGTGGGTGGCGCCAGCATGCTCCTCTCCGCGCCGCTCCTGTTGTCGCTGGTCCAGTACGTAGACCTCTATTTTTTCGTCCACTACATGGAATACGCCACGCTCGGCGAGTTCTGGAGAGATACGCTCGCCTCGGTTTCGCGGGTGCTGGTAGTCGTGGCGATTGCGGGCGCGATCCTCCCGTTTTTCATCCGCGAGGCAGCCGTGTGGCGCATTGTCGCGGTGACGGCGATCGCCTACGTCGCACTGACGGTTGTGCTCTCCCTGGGAGGACTGAACCAGGGATTGATCGAGCAACTGGAAGCTCCTCGGCTGATGCCATTCCAGCGGTTGCTCCTCGTCTACCTTGCCGCCGCGACAATCGGTTGGGGGCTCGATTTCCTTGCGAACAAGGCAATGCCGCGATGGCGCGAGCCAGTTTCCGCCGCCGTCCTGGTTGTTTGCGCGGTGATCGCGATCAGCCAGTACGATGGCGCCTTCGGACGCGTCCCCGACACCCACGCCACGTCCTTCGAGCCGACTACCGGCATCGTCGAGACCGCGCACTTTTCCGGAATCGTGGCCGAAGCCAACGAAATCCGAGCCGAGGGCACGGTCATTTACGTCGTCGGCGACCACCAGAGTTGGTGGCACCAGCAACTTTGGGGACCTACTTACAGCAATGCGCCGTTTTTCTACGACGACTGGATGTGGTACTGGCATCGGGACTTCGAAGCGCCATACGACTTCAACGTTGGCCACTTTATTCCGGAACCCGCTGCCACGTTCACGTCAGAGTGGTTGGCCGCGAATGGAATCGGTGTGGTCGTCGTCACGAACATGCCCGTGCCGTTGGGAGCGCAGGATCCACGACTCAACGCCGAAACGAACCCGGCGCTCGAATACAGGCTGTCGATCGGCGAATGGGACCTTTACTCGGTGGTGGATGCACGACCGCTCGTCACCAATGGTGACACCAATCCCAGCTCCCTGACCGTTGAAAACGAGACGATCGTCGCGACCTTCGATTCTGCGTCCGGGCAGGTCGAGGTCCGACGCAACTGGTTTCCCCGGTGGGAAGCCTCCGCCGATGGCGCGAACATCGAGATCGAGCGAACCAGCAATGGATACATGCAACTCAATGTGCCCGACGGTTCCCAGACCATCGAGCTCCGGTATTCTGTCACACCGGTGGATTGGTTGGGACGCGCGCTCGCGTTGGCCGGAGTCATGCTGACGATCGCCATCGGTTTGGGGCTGTCAAGAACATTCCGGACACAAACGGAGCATCAATGATCGGACGAAGAGTGCTCGGTTCGGTCGATCAGATCATGACCGGTGGGTGAGAGCGCCCAGCGCACCGTGCTGGCCCGGCCGTAGATCGGTTTGAGCAGACCCCGCGTTTGGGCGCTTGTGAACAGCGCGTTGACAAAGGCGCGAGGCACGTCTAGTGCGTCAGCGACCTCGGCGGACTCCAGGCCAGGCTGAAAACCGCTGTCTCGCGTCTTGATCTCCCGTAGAAATGGTCCCAGAAACGGGTCCAGTGGGGAATGCAATGGTGGATGTTCGGTCACGATACATATCCTCAGCCGAGTCGGCGTTCGCTCAGAAACCAAGTGTACCGCGAACAACCGGCGCTCTCGGACTGGTATCCTGAACAACTACCGTCACGCTCGGGAGAGACGATCCGATCGCTTCGTTGTCACAGGACACTTGATTTGGCTGTTGTGTACACTTCTGATACTGAACTCGACTTCTCGTCCAGCGCCCTTCCCGGCGGATCGCTGATTGCGTCAGTCTACGACCGGGTCTTGATGCAGTTGTCAGACCGTGGGGGGTCCAGCAATTCCGTCGGCGCACGTTGGGCGGAGTTGTGCGCGGACGCGCTTGAATCCGGGGATGGCGATCGTTACGGTCTGCGCACCGCCGTCAGCGGCAGCCAAGCGGCGCAGTCGATTCGACTCGACGACATTCCCGAAATTGCGAGGACCGCTTCCAGAAACAAACTCCAGAATCCAGACTTCCTGATGGTTGGAGGCGATGCTCCAGCTCAGCGGCTGTGGGCGGCCGATGCCAAATTCTCGGTGGACACCGCCCGTTCGAAGCAGGTTAGCGGCGACCTCGTGATTTCACTCCTGAAACTTGGCGACACCGTGCGATCGCTGTTGCCGAATCTGGGTGACAATGTGACAATTGAGAACGGTGTTTTCCTGTGTCCCGACTATCCGCTGACGCATCGACTGTTGCGCGACCGCCAGGGTCCGCGGCGCACCACCGTCCATCGCGATGAAGTTCGATTCATTCCGGTCACGGCCGCGCAATTCCTTGCCCCGCTTGGCCACGAAAGGTTGAGACAGTTCTTCGCCAGGATCGACGACTTCCCGATCGACTCCAGCACCAGCCTGATGCTTGCCATGTACTACTTTCGCCTTTCGAGGGCGGGGCTGGGGTGCTGGCAAGATCAAACCGGACCGCTCCTGGCATATCGCGAAACGCCGACGATCGATGAAGAGGCAATTGAGGCCCAGGCCAGGGTGTTTGCCGCGATTCGCACCAGCGCCTGGGGAATCGTGCAACGTTGGAACGATCTGGCCGATGAGGTGCGTCGTCAGCGATTCGCCGTTGACCGCGCATCGTCGATTTCGATCGACGGCAAGCTTCTGCGCGTTCAAATTGAGCATGCGGCGGCAGCGGCCGGTGTCGTACCGCCTTCCGCCTCGAAGGTGCGACGGTCGATCGGTTCGTGGTTTCGTGGCCAGGTCCGCGATCAGTTCGGTCCGCTCCAGCCACCCGTGAAGCACCTGGATGCGGTACTGGAGGAGTTGGGGAGATTTGGTCGAACCCTCCAACCGCGGGTGACGGTGGTCACGGCAAGGATTATCGCCGAGGAAGTTGGCGAGTCTCCTGCCGTTTCAACCTGAACTTTCCAACTGGAATTGGAGGTAGCGCATTTGGGTGCAGACAGCCTTCCTGTCTGCCACTATCATTGTCCGGTAGTCGTTGTTGCGTGAAATACCGGACTGTCTCTTCGAAGTGTCGGCGTGCTGGTCGGCAGTCTGGCAACCCGAGGCGACGCCAGACTGCAACAGTGGAAATCGACTCACGACATCGAGAAACGGCAATCGAACAAGGGAGTATCTCACGGATGGCTGAAGCAGTCTCTGAAGGCGCCAAAACGAAAGTAACGGTAACCGTCAATGGACAGCAGCGCTCGGCGAGCGTGGAACCACGCATGCTGCTCGTCCACTTCTTGCGTGACGAACTCGGGCTCACCGGAACTCATGTTGGTTGCGACACCAGCCAATGTGGTGCATG
>JACCUV010000380.1 GCA_013698495.1 Chloroflexia bacterium | reverse complement strand
CGCCTGAAGCGTGACCGTCTCACCGGCGACCTTTTTCCGAATGACCAGACCGACGCGAACCCGTCGTGAGCGCGGGCCGCCAGGACCGCCTGGGCCTCACAGGCGATCGTTGAGGATGGTCTGGCGACTCACGCCATCGTCGTCGGCCAAAACACGTAACGAGCTTACCGGGGCGGGGACGCTGGCACGTTGCGCGCGATCGTTCCTGCGCTCCGGGTTGTGGACGCCAGCGACTTGGCCAAAAACGGTGGCCGTGATGACGAACCTGCAGTTTTCACCAGACGGCCATGAGACCGCCAACCAGATCGCGATGCCGATCATCGGCGCTCTGTACGGCTCATGACGCGTTTCGTGCTTGCGGAATCGGTGCGTTGACCACATCGTGAACGAGCCACGCGCCCGTAGATGCATAGAGAGTGCGTCCCAACGCGAACAGTCGCCAGTCAAATTTGGAAGGACCAATGTCATGAATCGCTTTTCCCAACGTATCGGTTCGCACTCGATCGATCGTCGACGCGCCCTTCAGCTGGCCAGCGCCATGGGCGCCGGGCTGACGACACTTGGTCTTCATTCGGTCGCCTCCGGCCAGGAAAGCACGCCGGCACTACCAGTCGACACCTTGCCGGTGACGGGCTAACCCGTGCCGGAGCTGGCGGAGTTCGATACGCTGATCTCCGCCACCATGCGCTCCTGGAACCTGCCCGGTGGGCAACTCGCGATCGCTCATGAGGGGCGCCTCGTCTACAACCGTGGCTTCGGTTGGGCCAACGTCGAGGATCTGCAGGCAGTCGAGCCGGACAACCTGTTCCGGATCGCGAGCACGTCGAAGCCGATCACCGCGGGCGCGATCCTGAAGCTGGTGGACCAGGGCGAGATCGCGCTCGATACACCGGTCTTCCCGCTACTGGCGCTGGAGGGACCGCCGAACGCGCCGTACGATCCCCGCCTCGACACGATAACCGTCGAGCAGTTACTTCTGCACTCCGGTGGCTGGAACAGCGCCGCCGGGTACGATCCGCAGTACCAGCCATGGACATTGTTGGCATCACATGTGCTCGACGCGGAGAGTCCGGTCGAGGCCGAAACCATCATTCGCTACATGCTGAGCCAGCCGCTCGATTTCGATCCCGGCACATTAAGCGCCTACTCAAACTTCGGGTTCAACGTGCTTGGACGCGTGGTCGAGCATCTCTCCGGACAATCCTACGAACAGTTCACGATCGACAACGTGCTGGCTCCCGCCGGAATCGCCTCAATGGCGATCGGCGGCACAACGCTCGAGGAGCGAATGGACGGCGAGGTCAAGTACTACTCGCCGCCAGGGCTGTCTACCCGAGAAAGCGTTTACCCCGACGAGGGCTTCGTGCCCGTCGGCTACGGCTCGTACTACCTGCCCTCGCTCGATGCCCACGGCGGCTGGATCGCTTCCGCTCAGGATCTGCTGAAGTTCACGCTTGCGATCGACGGCCAACGAGGCGATGCGCTGCTGTCGGAGGAAACAGTCACGGCTCTGGAGACCACCGCGCGACCGCCATCGGCAGCGGCCGGTGCCGGCAATGTCGAGACATCGTTGGGACTGGGCTGGAACAGCGCGGCGGTGGAGGACGGGTACGAATGGTCACACGCTGGAGCGCTCGAAGGCTCCAATTGCTCCTGGCTGGTTCGAAAACCAGGTGGACTGGCTGCCGCGTTCGTGTTCAACTCCCTGCCCACAGACTTCGGAGGGTTTTTCAACGACCTGATCCCCGCGTTGCAGGAGGCGCTGACCAGCACGGCAACGTGGCCGAAGACGGATCTGTTCGGCTAGCGAAAACCTTGATCGTGCCGTGCGCTTCGAGGTTCGGATATCACTGACTGATCGAGGTTTCATAGAGAACGAGACGCCATCATGATTCGACGCACCATCACCTTGCTTCTGGCCGTCGTGATGCTCGGAACCCTGGTCGGTGGTGGTCGTTCTGCCGTCGCCGAGGAGACTGAGTTCGCCAATCATCCAGCGATCGGTTCCTGGATGGTTGCGAGTGACCCCGGAGATGCCGAGTATGCTTCCCGGCTGATCACCCTTTCGGCCGACAGTTCAGCGTTCTTCGTTTCCGGCTATGCGACGACGGGGGTGGGGACGTGGGAGCCCGCGGGTGACACCAGCGCCAACCTTACCTTCACCGTGGTTGGCCACGGTCCCGGCTCTATCGTGATCCGGGCCAGTATCGACGTCGCGCCTGACGGGCAGTCATTTACGGGAACTTTCACCAACGAATTCGTCTTCGATCCCGCCGGCGGGGGAACAAGCGGCGAAATCGGTCCTGGCTCAATCGAAGGCACGCGTTTTGCAGCCGAAGCCCCCGGCACACCCGTCGCATCGTTCGAAGAGTTTTTCGCGGCGCCCAGCGCCACCCCGGAAGCCACGCCAGCTCCCTAGCGCGTGAAATGGTCCCGGCGAATAAACAGGCACTCGCCTAGACGGCGACTGGTCTGGAATTGGCCAG
>JACCUV010000377.1 GCA_013698495.1 Chloroflexia bacterium | reverse complement strand
GATGCACTCGACCGGATTGACTTCACGAGCGAGGTCCGCGAATGGTGCGGGAAGGCATTCGCGGCGGCGCCCCAGTGGTGAGACCGTTCCGGTCGTGGCGCTGGTCGCCAAGCAAGGAGCGTGGCTGGCGCTACCCGCGGTGGACGCATCAGGAAGTCAATTGCGGCGACGCGGCCTGGTTCGCGCGCATTGCGCTGGCGCCAACCTCCCCACATCCGCCAGTTGTTCTCGTCCACGGACTCGTTGTCTCTGGTTCGTATTTCCAGCCAGTTGCGGAATGCCTGGAGGGCGATTTCAACCTGTTTGTTCCTGACTTGCCGGGCACAGGCCGCAGTCGATCGCGATCCGGATTCCGGGACATCGAGGCGTCCGCCGAGGGGCTTGGTCACTGGATGGACCTCTACGGCCTGACGGACGCGATGCTGGTCTCAAATTCCGTCGGCTGCCAGGTGCTGACGATGCTGGCCGCGAAGCGTCCCGAACTGGTGCGATCGTTGGTTCTGGTCTCGCCCACAATGGATCCCGATGTCTCTTCGATATTTCGGATGGTGCTGCGAGGTCTGATCGACATTCCGCGCGAGGACATCGGGCTCTGGAAGGTGTGGCTGGCGGATTTGATTGCAACCGGCCCCCGATGCGGACTTCGCTTGCTGCGGATGTCGATCGACGATCCTCAACTGGAGCGATTGACAAGGGTCAACGTCCAGGTTGTTGTGGTCGGCGGCGAGCGCGATCCGATCGTGCCCGAGCGCTGGGTGAGATCGATGGCGGAGCGATTGCCGTCGGGCCGGGCGGTCGTGATCCCCATGGCGCCCCACGCGATGAACTTCACGAGTCCACGACGCCTCGCCTGGATCATCCGGGCTGCCGCTGGCGCCTGGCCAGTCACGTCTGGCGGGTAGGTCGGCGACGACTCGTTACAGAGGTTCTCGTGACCAAATCGTCATCGAGGCGGCGAACAAGTCCCGATAGTCACTCTCCGACGCCGGTCGCGGCGCGAGCTGGGTGATCCGCGACTGGGGAAGTGTGCCCTGGACAAGCGCGTCGAGATCGGCCTCGACGATGCCGACCACGTTGAGCCCGTTTGGCATACCCACGTCCTTCATCAGCGACGTCAGCGCGTCAGACAGGATTTCTCCGGCATCGTCGAGGCTGGCGCCGCGAATGTCGACGCCCATCAGCCGCGCCGCTTCCAGATGGCGCTCCGGTTTAGCGCTCGCCTGCCACCGGAATATCGCCGGCGCGGTGAGAATCACCGACATCCCGTGGGGAACAATCGCGTGGCCCGTTGGATAGCCGTCGGGAAAGAAGTTTCGGGCAAGGGCAGATACCGGGTAGGACATCGCGTGCGGCAGGGTGACTCCGGCATTCCCGAACCCGATTCCAGCCGCCGTCGAGGCCAGGCACATCGCATGCCGTGCCTCGTCATCGGCGGGATCGTGCACGGCGCGGACCAGGTTTGCGGCGCAAAGTTCGATTGCCCGCGCCGACCACACATCGCTCATCGGATTGGCCCCTTGATAGACCGTGCGCTTAAGCGGATCGGTTACCGCCTCCCGTTCGTCGAACGCGATCGCCGTGTACGACTCGAGCGCATGACACAGCACATCGAGCCCGGAGCAAGCGGCGACCATTGGCGGCATCGTCCGCGTGTTTTCGGGATCGACGATGCCCAGGCTCGGACGCAACAGGCGATTGGCGATGGCGGTCTTTACGTGCGCCGACGCAAGGTCGAACACCGCGTTGCCGGTGGTTTCACTGCCCGTGCCGGCCGTCGTCGGGATCGCGACGTGCGGTTTGAGCGGTCCGGGCGGCTGTTTGCCCTGACCCAGTGGCGGATAGACGTAGGCCATGAATTCCTCGGGCCAGGTGGAGTAGAGGTTGGCGACCTTCGCGGTATCGATCGCCGAACCGCCGCCAACCGAGACGAATCCATCGAAGGCGCCAGCCACAGCCGCTTCGATCGCCGCTCGCAACGACGCGTCGGTTGGCTCGACGCGGACATCCGCGAACAACTCGTACGCGACACCGGCCTCCTCCAGCGACGTGACGGCGGCGGTGACGGGCGGAAGCTCGGCGACACGCGGATCGGTGACGACCAGCACGTTGCGGCAACCCAACGCCCGCACCCGGGCGCCGGCCTCCCGCGTCGCGCCGGGCCCAAACACCACCGCCGAGGCATCCGCCGTAAATATTCGTTCCCTCTTCATTGGTACACTCCACGCTGGTGCAAACGACGCCACGACTGGTCGCAATTCAGGCATCGTATCCGGAAGTGGCTCATTCGTCGTTGAGCCCTATCGCGGTTGTCTCGGCCCGGCCCTCGCGACTGCATCAACGCGCGACGGCAGGACAGAAACGGGCGTGTTCCACGAATCGGAGCGGGCCATGGTTTCTGACATTTTCGGCATTGGAGACCACAGCGCTAGTGAACTGATGACGCTCCGCCACTGCATGGTCTTTCTCGATATCGCCGACCCGCACGCCACCAACGTCAGGGGCGGTGTCCAGCGCGAGGACGGTTCGTGGCTACTGGAGGGTGGGTTCCCCGCCCACGAGT
>JACCUV010000356.1 GCA_013698495.1 Chloroflexia bacterium | reverse complement strand
ATCAACATCAGCGACTCCGGATAAAACGCCTCGTCGAGATCGGTTCGGGAGGGCCTCGCCGGCCCGGTCGGATGAGAATGGACAATCGCGCCAGTTCCCAACCGCCGCGGTCGATATCGCGCAACGCGGACATCAATTCAACCGGGTCCAGTTCGAAACGGTCTGGCGAGGGCCGCACGTTGGCGCCTGGGTAAAAGCAACGGGTTGCGGCGGTCCTCGCCCCGTCGCTCTTGTTCCATTCGACCGCCAGCAACCCGACCCCTTCGTCCGGGAGGGCTGCCCGCAAATGGCGCACAATGCGATCCCTGTCGCCTTTGCGGAGCACCAGAATCGTCGTCAATGCCGGTTCCGATTCGCCAGTCATGCCCTCTCCCGACGTACAATGCCCGGACAACGCTTGCCGCATGCCCGGAGTCGCGTTCACCTTTCGACGATTATCCGGCATGTGACACGTTTGTCGTCTAACGGTCCACCTCGCGCATGGGAGTTTCCATGTCGTCGCCACAATTAACGCATCCTGCTCAACGCATTCGTGCCCAGGGCGAAACCATTGTCATCGCCCTGATCGTGGCCTCCTCAATGCTCCTCGCCCCCATTCTCGCCCAGGAGGGAGTATCCCAATCCGGGCACGGCGTCACCCCGGTAGCCAGCGCCGCCACAGACGATCGGTACGCCGAGGATTGGGTGATGGCGGCGGTGCGGCCCGAGCTGCGCGATTCGATCCGCGCCGCGATGCCACCGGACCTGCCGATCTACGAGATCGCGATGACCCTGGAACCGCAAGCCGAAGCCGGCGATGTGCCGTCCCTGACGGGCCATTTGACCCTCACCTACGTGAATACCACCGGCGAAGCGCTCGAAACACTGCCATTCCGGCAATTTGCGAACGGCCCCGACGCGGATCATGACGCCCAAATCGTCAGCGACGTGACCGTCAATGGCGCCGAGGCGGAAGTCGCGCTCTCGGAAAGCGATTCGGTGCTGGAGGTGCTGTTCGACGAACCGCTTGGGCCTGGCGAAGTGGCCACGATCGAGATGGGCTTCGCGTCGTTCCTGCCGATCGATTCCACCTCCCATTACGGCATCTTCGGTTTCAGTTCGCAATCCGATACCTGGGCGCTGGCTCATTGGTATCCCGTCCTCGCCGGGCGAGACCCTGACGATGGCTGGTTGCTCGATCATCCCAGCCGCAATGGCGATCCGATTTTCACCGACACCGCCCTGTACATTGTCACCGTGGAGTCGGGGCCGGATTGGCGGCTCGCCACCACCGGCATTCAGTTTGGCGACACGGTCGAATCCGGCTCCGGCATGATCGAGCGACGGTTTGTTTCCGGCCCGGTCCGCGATTTCACGATCGTCGCCGACGAGGATTTCGAAGTAATCACGACCGAAGTCGATGGAATCACCATCAACTCCTGGTTCAATCCCGGTCAGGAGGAGGTCGGCGAGGCCGTGGCCCAGTACGGCGCGCAATCGGTGGAGATTTTCGGCGACATTCTCTCTCCCTATCCCTACATTGAGATGGACCTCGTGCCGGTGGACATGCATGGCGCCGCGGGCGGCGAGTTCCCACAGCTGATGTACCTCGGTCTCAGCTACTACACCGGCGCCACCGACCTCTCCGTGCCCAACGCACTCGACTTCACCGTGGCCCACGAAGTGATTCACCAGTGGTTCTACGCGCTCGTCGGCAACAACCAGTACACCCACGCCTACATTGATGAGGGCATCACCAACTATCTGGCGGCCGATTACTACTTCGAGCAAGCATATGGCGCGGTCGCGGCCGAGGAAATGGTCGAGTCCTACCTCAGCGGTCCGTTCGAGCGGATCGTCGGCAACGACGGCGACGTGATCGTCGACCAGCCGACCGACGATTTCGAGACTGGTCGCGACTATGTCTTCGCCGCCTACATAAAGGCTCCTCTCGGGTTCGAGGCGATTCGCCTGGAAATTGGCGACGAGGCCTTCTTCGGCGCCCTTCAAACCTACATCGAGGACTTCACGTTCGATGTCGCCGAACCGAACGACTTCCTCGCCGCCTTCGAGGAAAGCTCGGGCGAGGACCTCCAGGACCTCTGGGATCACTGGTTCAGCGAACCCGCCGCCTGACACCACGCGCCGCCCGTCCAACAACGCGTACGGGCGGGCCTGGATCGACCGCATCCGATTGCGATAGATGCCTGCGTCGGTCGATCCTGGTCCGGCCCTTGTATGTTGAAATAGAACGTCGCCCCCCAACTACGGCGCGGTGAAGATCTCGACCTGCGTGGCAGAACCGGGCAGCGTCTGGACCGTGAACGAAATCAGGATCGGGTCGCCTACGAGCTCCAGCAAGTCGCAGGTGTAGATGCCGGGCAACACCCACACCCAGTCGCCTTGCTCGATTTGGTCCTGCCAGATCACCGTGCCATCCTGCGCCTTCAGCACGTAAATCTCACCGGCCCCGTTCGGGAACTTCAGCAATGATCCGCGGACGAACGTAGTCCTGTCCGATTCGATGTTGACCCGAATCTCGGTGACGCCGCCGCCGGGGTTAGCCCAATCGACATCGCAGATGCC
>JACCUV010000341.1 GCA_013698495.1 Chloroflexia bacterium | reverse complement strand
AGGAGAGCAGTCGGGCCGATTTTGGGGATGAAGGTGTGGTCGTACCAATCGCGTCCCTTGCGCGGAACCAGGATCAGACGGGTGAGGGCGCCCGCGAGCAGCGGGATGCCGAGGAAGATCAGGACGTTGCGGGCGATTTCGCCCATCGATACATCGAGCGAGGAGGCATCCGCGCCGAACCAGCCGGGGATTTCAGAGAGAAAGAGCCACCCCAGCACGGAGTACATCGCGATCTGGAAGACGGAGTTGATTGCCACCAGCACGGCGGCGACATCGCCATCACCACAGGCCAACTGGTTCCAGATCAACACCATCGCAATGCAGCGCGCCAACCCGATCAGGATCAGGCCGTTGCGATAGGCAGGTTCATTCGGCAGGAAGGCCCAGGCGAGCGCGAACATGAGGATTGGTCCGATGACCCAGTTGAGCACAATGGAGACGCCGAGGAGCCGACCCTGCGCCTGAAATCGGCCGAGTGTTTCGTACCGAACCTTGGCCAGCACGGGATACATCATCCAGAGCAGGCCGATCGCGATCGGCAGCGAGACACCAGCGAGCTGGACGCGGTCGAGGATGTCCCCGAGGCCGGGGAAGACGCGGCCAAGCAGGACACCGAGCGCCATCGCCACGAATATCCACAACGGCAGGAATCGGTCGATGCGCGAGAGTTCAGCGCGCGGCCCGGCCGGGGCGCCCACTGCCTGAAGCGATTGAAAATCTGGAAACATCGAGTTCGATCGCTCTCTGCGAGGTCAACAAGGAGTTGAAGGAGCAGCACACCAGGGAGTCGTCATCCTTCGCTAACGCTCAGAATGACGGCTTGGTGGTTTGAGGTATAAAATGGCACGCTCAAGTTCCCTGACAGCACCCGCCTTTCCCGACGGCCGCGAGCTGGATGACCTGGGGAACCGAGTCACCGCAGCACGATGAGGCGATGTCCGCGGCGGCGCTATCGGGTTGGGTTCCGCCGCAACAACTGGCCGCATCGACTTCCACGGCGCTCGCGGCTGGCCCGCAACAACTCACGCCGCGTGCGGCGAGGACGCTCGACGACGAACAGACTCCTGTTTCCGGCAACACAAGTTGGACTTCGCGGGCAGCGTCCCAATCGCCGGCGATGGCCGCGGCAATCGATCGGACCTGCTCGTAACCGGTCATCATCAGGAAGGTCGGCGCCCGGCCATAGCTCTTCATGCCAGCGATGTAAAAGTCCGTTTCGGGGTGCTTGAGTTCCTCTGCGCCATGCGGCGGCGCCGTGCCGCAACTGTGGATGTTCGGATCGATCAGCGGCGCCAACGCGGTCGGACTCTCGACAGCGGGATCGAGACCGAGCCGAAGTTCGGAGAGGGGCTCGAAGTCGGGCCGGAATCCCGTGGCGGCGATGATTTCAACGACCGGCGGCAGTACGCTATCCAGGCCGCTGACAACGATGCCAGCGTCGGTCTGGACAAGCTTCGCGATCCGCACTCCAGTCACGAGCCGCAATCGACCGCTCTCGACAAGGCGCTGGACGCGGGCGCCGAGTTCTCCTCGGGCCGGCAGGGCGTCGTCGATGCCGCCACCGAAGAGGTTCTGGACGCGATCGCCGGCGCGACGAATCGCCCAGGTGACGTCTGTGCCCGGCGCCTGGTCCGCGAGATCGACGAGGTCGAGTAGGACGTTGAAGGCGGAATGACCGCTGCCGACGACGAGCACGCGGCGACCGGCATACCGTTCGCGGGCTGTACCGAGCACGTTGGGAATTCCGTAGGCGATGCGGTTGGCGAGGGCTCGCTCGCCGATAGCCGGTTTGCCGGACGCGCCAAGCGGATTGGGTCGGGTCCACGTTCCGGAGGCATCGATCACCGCGCGGGCAAGGACGTGTTCTTCATTGCAATCGCGGTCGCGGACGGTAACGAGGAAGGGGGCATCCTCGCGTCCGGGAGTCTTCATCTTGTCAAAGCCGTCTCGCGCCACCGAGACTACCTCGGTTCCGAATCGGATATGGGATTGCATTACAGGCAGATTCGCCAGCGGGAGCAGGTAGCGGTCGATGAGATCGGCGCCGGTCGGATACGAATCGGGGTCCGGCGCTTCCCAGCCACTGTCGGCGAGCAGGTTGGCGGACGCCTTGTCCACCGAATAGCGCCACGGCGAGAAAAATCGGACGTGCGACCATTCGGCGACTGTAGCGCCGGCGTGTGCGCCGCGCTCGAACACGAGCGGCTCAAGGCCGCGCGCCAGGAGGTGGGCGGCAGCGGCAAGCCCGACCGGGCCGGCGCCAATCACAACAACGGGAAACTCCGAACGGTCCATCGTGCTGCCTCGCTTTGATATAGACCACTATCTATATCGCGTATCGAAAAAATCAGCCGGCCATCGCAAGTTGGCGAGTTGGCGTAGCAAGTTCTTCCGCAAACAGTTCAAGTGTGGCAAGACTCGCGGGTTTGACCGCATACCAGGCCCAGACGCCACGCCTGGAAACGGTTATCAACCCCGCCTCACGCAATACCTTGAGGTGATGGGCGATGGTCGGTTGGCTGACATCGAAGCGGTCGACCACATCGCAGGCGCATATTGCTCCATCCTGGGACGCGATCAGGCGAAAGACATCGAAGCGGGTGCCATCGGCGAGTGCCTTGAAGACGCGGAGGGTTTGCTCGCGCTCCTCGGCGGGCATGCTGTCCGGGTCGATCACGGACACGCAGCAGATATCAGGTTGGAGCACAGGCAATCTCGTTTTCATGGAGGCATCGTACACGAGATATAGATGGACGTCAATAT
>JACCUV010000340.1 GCA_013698495.1 Chloroflexia bacterium | reverse complement strand
CCCGGAAGCCCTCGACATCCTTGTGAGGCCCGAAGGCGAGAATCGGGACACCGACGCTGACAGTCGCCTTGACGGCCTCCCAATCGACCGGGAAATTGAAGTCGACCAGACCGAGCGCCGCCCGCTGATCGCCGTTTTCGAGGCGCCGCGCAAACGTCGGCACATCTTGCGCGATCGCCACCGCGTAACCCAACTGTCGCAGCGACGTCCGAATCCGCATCCCGAAAAAGAGGTCCGTGCTCAGCACAGCCACCAGCCCGGAGACTTTTCTGGGGTGTTCGTTCGCCAAAGGCTCCCCGTGAATTTCAGTTGTGTCGGTTGAGGGTTGATTGGTCACGCAGAATTCCCGAGCGTGGTGTTACGTCGGCCAGTGTGTCAAGTGTACCTATTTCATCGCCACCGATGTCATTGCTGAGACGGCTACCGGGTCGGGATTGCCCGCGAACGGCGGCAGCGTGACCACAAACGCATCCTCGATCGCGGCCGCGGCGCGGATTTCCTCCAGCGCTGCGGCGGGAATCGGTTCATCGACATTGGTGACCATCATCGCTTCGCGATGCGGCGCGTGGCGGCTTACCTGCATCCCGGCAATGTTCACCCCGTAGCGCGCCAGGATTGTGCCCAGCGTGCCGATCACGCCCGGTTGATCGTGGTGATGGGTGATCATCACTTCACCGGCAAGCGGCCGCTCCAGCGAGAAGCGATCTACAGCCACGATTCCGGCATGAACGCGGTCCCAGGTAACGGTCACAGTATGAGTCGATGTACCACGCACCTCGAACAAGAATTGCGGCAGGACCGACGCTTCCGCGTCAATCGTGGGGCTTTCGACCTCGACGCCAATGTCCGCGGCCACGACGCGCGCGTTGACCGGGGTCACTCTCCGACTCAGCCACTGCTGGAACGAGGAACTCAACGCCGCATTGAGCACGTGTTCCGCGACATCGGGAGCGACCTGGCCATAGACGGTCAGGCGGACGCGATGCGGAATTTCGGGCACGAGCACCGAGAGCAAGTGACCCGCCGCTCCGGCCACGGTCGTCAGCCGTCGCAATTCCGGCGCTTCCAGTGTTGCCTGTGGGAGATTGACGGCGTTGGCGACCGCTTCGCCACGCAGGGCCGCCAGGGTGGAGTTGCCTATGACTCGTCCCACCGCTTCAAGTGCTTCGACGCTTGAGCCCGCGGTATGCGGGGTCACGATCGCGTTCGGCAATCCGAAGAGCGGACTCTTGCGACACGGTTCGTGGGAGAACACGTCCACACCCGCCGCCGCAATTCGCCCGGTGCGGAGAGCGCTTGCCAGCGCTTCTTCGTCCACCACGTCGCCGCGGGCCATATTCAGCACAATCGCGCCAGGCTTGAGCTGTTCGATTGTCGTCGCATTCAGCATGTGCCGCGTTACGGCGGTGGAGGGGACATGGAACGAGACGATGTCGGCGCTTGCCAATAACGTGTCGAGGGAGACGGGCTCTACGCCAAGATCGGCGAATCGCTCCGGCCGAATCAACGGATCGTGGGCGATCACGCGCATTTCAAATGCCTGCAATCGCCTGGCGACCACCCCGGCGACTCGACCCAAACCAACCAGACCGATGGTCCGGCCGCGCAGATCGCTCGGCACAATTCGTATCCGCTCCCAGCGACCGGCGTGGGTCGAGTCGTTGGCGTAGGGCAGTTGGCGCATCAGCGCCAGGAGCACCGCCACCGTGTGCTCACCCGCCGAGGTCGCGTTGGCGCCGGGTGCGTTGAGCACGAGCACGCCCGCCCTGGTGGCGGCCTCGAGATCGATGTTGTCGACGCCGACTCCCGCCCGCGCAATGACTTTCAACCGGGGCGCGGCGGCCAGCACCTCGCTGGTCACCTGCGTCTCGCTTCGCACCACCAGGGCATCGGCCTCCGGCATCGCCGCCAGTAGCGCATCGACGTCGGTTCCATCGACATCGACGATCCGGGCGACTGTCAGGAACTCGGCGCGGGCGACTGGATGGATCGCGTCGCTGACGACGATCACCGGCACGCGCTCTCCGGTGTCGACCTCCACCGGCGGGAGCGCGGCCGCGATGGACTCTCGTCGTCCCGCGCTGGAGAGCATCAGGTTCAGTCGCCCGGCGACTTCCGGCAGGCCACTGACCTGGATGATCAACGGCTCATCGACGTGGTGCGGATGATGGGTATCTTCGATCAGGAAGCAGGTGATTCCACCGGCGGCGTAGTTCAACGCATGCCGCTCGCTGTCTTCGACCGCAAAATGGCATCCTTGGGAGCGGGCTGAGGTCAACTTGTCGTCGGCGAACACGATTGCGATCGCGGGAAAGCCGTGGCGCTCCAGCCATGTCACGGTCATCTTCGCCGATGACTCCGGACGAGCGGTCAGGATGATGACGTTGCTTTCACCGAACAGGTCAACTGCTTTGGCGACAAATTCCAGCGCATTGGCAGCCGGTTGCAGCCTGGAGGCCGGACCGTTGTCGCTGTAGACCCATTCCCGCACATTGAGGGGCACATTCAGGCCGGCGGAGTCGATGAACGCGCGCTCTGGCAGGTCGAGCTTAAAACGCTGGTTCGCGGCCGCGGCCAGTGGCGCGGGGTGCTCGGTGAGCACGCCATCGAGGTCGATGGCGATACGATTGGCCGATACTGAGGTTGACATGGCGGGCGCATTCCCCTGTAACACGACATGAAGCCCGTCGTGCATTATGCATCGAGCGGGACACGCTGCTGGTTCTGTTGCTTGATGACGGGATCGATCGCCTCGATCGTGTCGCTCGTTCATGGAGGCGACTGCCGCGACATTGCGGCGCTTTGTTGAGGGTAGCATGTTGCCGGTTTCGACAGCGCCCGTTGTGCAATTTGCGTCACACGGCGAGTCCGAGGCACGGTATGATCTTGATCTATCCAATGCCGTCTGCGATAAGCGTTCCAACGAAGCAATCGCTCCGACCGAGATAGCAAACGACGCAAAGGCTGTGCTCATGATATCGATAGAATCGACAGATTTTCACGCTGACCGGATTGCTCGCCTGCAACAGGAGCTGACGAGCAGTGGCATCGACATCGCGGTTTTCGGCCCTTCCGCCGATCTCTTGTACCTCACCGGCTTCGATGCCCACCTCAGCGAACGCCTCAATCTCCTGGTGGTTCCGGTCAGCGGCAAACCTTCCGTCGTCGTCCCAACACTGGAGGCGCCACTGGTCGGCGACGCCAGCCGGCTGGTTTCGATTCACACCTGGGAGGACCATGAGGATGCCGCCGCGCTGGCGGCGACGGTGATCGGGAATGTTTCCGGCAAGAAAATTGCGGCTGGCAATCAACTCTGGACTGCCTTTCTCCTCCGCCTGCAAACGCATCTCCCGGGCGCATCCTGGGTCGAGGCGGCGCCAATCATCCGGCCGTTGCGGATGATCAAGGACTGGGCAGAAATCGATGCCCTGACCGAAGTGAGCCGGTTGACCGACGAGGCCTGGGAAGAGTTCATTGAGGGACCCGCAATCAGCGGACTGACCGAGGTCGAGGCGCTGAAGCGACTTTCCGACCTCACCGCCCAACGTGGTCTCAAGGTGTCATGGGGCATTTGCGCAAGCGGACCCAACGCCGCATCTCCGCACCATCACACCGGCGATCGGGTGATCGAGGATGGTGACTCCGTGATCTTCGATTGGGGCGGCAATCTCAATGGATACAACTCCGACGTGACGCGCACAGTCTTCATCGGGCAGCCGACCGAGGAGTTCAAGAAGGTGTATCAGGTCGTGCGTGACGCCAACCAGGCGACCTTCGAGGCGGTCAAACCAGGAGTTCCACTGCAGGAACTCGACCGCGTGGCCCGCAACCTCATTTCCGACGCGGGCTATGGCGAGGCGTTCCTGCACCGCGTCGGACATGGCCTCGGTCTCGAAGTCCACGAGGAGCCGTACCTGGTCGAGGGCAACACGCTCCCGCTGCAAGCCGGGATGACCTTCAGCGACGAGCCAGGCATCTACCTCAAGGGCAAGTTTGGGGTCCGGATCGAAGACACGGTCGTCTGCACGGGTGAAGGCGGAGTGAAACTCAACCACGCCACCCGCGATCTGGTTTGCATGGATTAGGAATGGCGGGTAGTGAGGTGACAAACGTTGCGAATCACCGCGTCAACGTATGGTTCGGCGTGCCATGAGCGTCACAATCGGGAGAGCGCGGATCACAATCCTGTTCGAGGCGACGTTCTCGATCAAGGAGAAGCGGGGCGAAATCAAGTCGCTCACGAAGCGTGTCCAGAACAAGTTCAATGCCGCGATCGCCGAAATCGAGACGCTCGACGACATGCGGACCGGCACGCTTGGAGTGGTCGTCGTCTCCAACAGCGCACCCCACGCAAATGCGATGCTGAGCACGATCGCGGAGTTCATCGAACGGTCACTTGACCTCGGGTACCTCGGCGACGTCGAAATCGAGTTGTTCGGATTCGACGGTTGACCTGAATCAACCCGGATCATTCATGAACGAGTTTCACTAAACCGGGTGTCACAAAGGTTGACGATCTTGGCGGAACACGGGCGGAGCAAGCTCCGCAGCCCTACCAAGACGGTAGGCGTCAACCATTTCGCGATCCGCTCCAAACCGGAACCTGTCCCCGCCCGCTTGAGTTGGCCGGCACAAGACCGGCCACTAACCGTATGCGGTCTCCCTGAACAGTCCGATCACCCGACCGGCGTCGCGGGGTTTGTGGGCATTGGCGTTGCCTCCGGCGAGGCGACCGGACCGTCGATGAATCCGTCTGGAAGCACAATCGGGAACTCGTGAACCCGGCTGCGGGAAGTTTCCGTCACCAGCGCCTGGCCGTCTCCACCGATCGCGATCCCGAGCGGCGCCGTGAGCCCGCCACCGGCCTCGCCTCCCTGAATTGTTACGAATTCGGAGCCGTTGTACGCCTGAACAATGCCCGATCCAGGCGAGGTGATGACCAACACGCCGTTCGGGCCGAATCGCAAGTAATTCTGCTCACTGAACTGTCCCTCCCAATTTGGCACCGGTATCTGATTGACGGGCGTGCCGTCTTTCGCGAACACACTGATCCGGGAGTTGCCGGTATCGGCGACGTACACCAGGCCATCGGTACCAATCGCGATTCCGACCGGTTCGATCAGCTTGCCGGGCTCGGTTCCATAGCCGCCAAACGCGCGGAGGAAGGCGCCATCGGATGCGAACACTTGAACCCGCTCGTTACCGGTGTCGGTGACATAAAGCTCACCATCGGCGATCGCGATCCCGCGCGGTCCATAGAACAATCCGGGTGAAATATTCGGATCGGGCGAATCTCCGGTGTCGGTAACTTCCCCGATTCGTCCCAATTCGCGCACAAGTTGGCCCTCTGAGTCGAGAATCATGATCCGGTGGTTCCAGGTATCCGCCACGTAAATCAGGTCGTCGGGTCCGATGAAGATGTCGCTCGCTCCCTGGTTGGCGGGTTCGAACATACCGAGGCCGAGCCGCTGATCGTCCTCGGCGCTCCAGGTTCCGATGAATGTGCCATCTCGCGCAAAGCGCTGGATTCGCTGATTGCCTGAGTCCACGACGTAGATAATCTCGCCGTCGCTGGAAAGGGCGATACCGGTGGGCGCGTTGAGCTGGCCCAGCGCGGCGCCGGGGCCGAGGGATTGCCCGGTCCCGAGATCGAACGGACCGGCGCTCGGATTCATCTGGTTGCTCAGCCGAAAGGTATACCCCACGCTGATTTGGTCTTGAGTCGGCGCCGCTGCCAGCTCGCGGTACATGAAGTACCGGTATGCGTCGTACCACTTGCTTGGCGAGAAGATGGTGGAGAACACCGTGTCGAGACCGAGGTCCTCATACGCTGCCGGCACGCGATTCATCCAACTGCGGGTTTGGACGACGTATCCAGCGTCCTCCATGCCTTCTCGGGTGGGCGCGATCACGAGGTCAGCATCGTCCCATCCCGCGGGGGATGTGACCCGGATATCCGGAAAGTCTCGGAAATACCAGGCGTAGGGCCAGGCGATGGACGGGTCGATTGCGATCGAGATCCCGAAACTGCCCGTGTTGTCGATATTGGAGACTTCGGCCAGCGAAAGATCGCGCGAGAGCCGCAAGGTCTGATCCACGAAGGCCCCGACGCCATCGGTTGGCACGCGCTGGGCGAGCAACTCCGAGCCGGAGTCGGCACGTTCGAACGCCACCTGGGTGGCGCTACGGATCGTGAACACACCCAACAGCAACGTCACGATCAACAAGGCGCACCAGCCCGCATGACGGGGATGGGGCGAGGCGGCAGATTCCCGGTAGACGAGCCAGGCGAGCGGCACGACCACGACCACCAACACAAACAGTGCCCGCAACCAGGGCGAGAAGTCGGCCTGAGCGGGATCGTTTGCACGCGCGGCGAGGACAATCACCCCAACCACGCCGAAGAACAACCCGCCCATCGCCGCCAGAATCAGACCATCGCGAGACATCGCCAGGTTGCGCCACGGAATGCGCTCGAACAGGTTTCCGAGTCCGTATCCGCCAAGCAGCACCAGCGGCAGGATCACGAGCACGGTTTGATCCGGTTGCCTACCGGAGGCCAGGCTTTGCAAGACGAGGGCGGCGACGAACCAGACCACAAAAATGGTCGGTCGCAACGTCTGGGTCGAACCCTCCGCGGACATCGACCGCGAGGTTGTCGAAATCGCGACGACGGCCAAGACCATCGCCAGAATCTCGTAGAGCACCGTTGCGTAGAAGAAAAACTGGGTGGGCGTGGTTGACGTTTGCGTCGCCATCATCCGGCCCCAATCGCTGAACGTTGTGAGGAACCCTTCCAGCGATGAGGCATTCGAGAGCAATCGCGAGAACGCGAGAATACTGACGACGACAAACGACGCCACCGCTGTGGCGAACGCACTCGGTGTACCGAACGTGGCCCTGACCCCGGCGGCTACTGGCCCCGGGCGATGGTTGGGGTCTTGCCGACTGTCGGTGAGCCCACCCACGGCCATGGCGATTCCGATCGCCAGGATTGCGGTCACACCTTCAGGACCAGATGCGATCGCGGCGGCGACCGCACCGCCGAACACACCAGGCCAGAACGACGACCCTCCTTCGTGGGCATGACCGGCGCGCAACACGCTAGCCACGGCCAACAACGCGAAAAACGCAATCAGGATCGCGGGATCGATGGTTCGCGAGGCAAACACCAGGGTAGGCGAGATCGCAGCCAGAAGCGCCATGCCGACGATTGCGGTTCTGGGTAGAAACGGTCGAAACGCAAGGATCAGCACTACGATGCCGAAGCCGGTGAGCGCGGGGAGCGCCCGCGCGATCGGGTCCGTGACGCCAAACAGAAAATAGATCCCACTTTGCAGCAAAAGGAAGAGCGGGGAGATGTCGGGGAGTTCCTGTCCGGCCGGCAATGGTTTACCGGTGTAGAGGGACCATGCGCTGTACGCCCAGGCGCCCTCTCGCTGCGAGAGGACATAGGCATCGAGCTGCGCGAAACGCAGGCAAAAGGCAATAGCCGCGGCGACGGCGGTGAATACGCCAAACCAACCTAACCTGCCAACGTCGAGCCGACCGTCGAGCGGACTTGACGGAGCTGCCGCCGGCATTGCGGACTCCTGGTCGCCGGGTTCCACCGGTGATCGATTTCTTGCCGCGTCAGAGGCGGTCACCGCGTTGTCCTTCCATAAATCCGGATCCCGGCACTCGATGCGCGTTCGGATACAACCTCTGCCATGTTACTCGCCATAACGAATGTCGTTGTAGTGCGGCAGAAGATCGTTGCGAATGTAGATTTTGTAGCGATAGCCGTTGAGCCCTTCCGGCATTTCACGGAAGAACAGCAACCGGAAAAGTCGCTGCTCGCCTTCGGGCGTGCTCTGGGTCATGATGCTGCTCCAGATCGACTCCGCGATCGCCATGATGCCATGCGGATTCGACTCCACGCCCCAGGCTGAACTGGGCGGCGCAAGTTCTGGCGCAATTGCAAATCTCCGGTAGATGGCGCCTTCTGGTTCATGCCAGCGCAGCACATACGTTTGGGAGGTGTAGCCGTCGATTTCGTCCGGCATGTAGCAACTTCGGCCGGCATCCCAGGCGCCCGGCACGCCGATCACCACCGCGGGAAGTGCAGACTGGTTGTCCAACTCTGACTGGCTGATTCGTCGTGCGCCAGGATTGTCCCGGAAGTACCACGTGAGTGGCCAGGCCGAACAATCGTCGTATCCAATCTCGAGGCGGTCGTCACCATAGACAAGGAGGGAGAGCTCGGTCAGTTCGCTGTCCATGGCGTTGATGTCGGGGGAGGTCGTGTTGTAAATCAGCGTGTCGCGGGCGATGTCGCCGTCGAGAAACGCAAGGCGGAATCCCGCATGCACCTGGTACGCGGTTGTGACCACGAACACCGCCGTCAACGCGATGTAGGCTGTCCGGCGCACACCGGCCACTATTGCCGAAAGCGCGATCGCCAACACGCCCAGCAACGGAATCAGGGCCAACAGCCACCACTCGTCCAGCGCCCATGCGGCCACTTCCCGTTGACCGAAGCCCACATTCGTCTCGGGAAAGACGCCGTAGGTGAGTCGCGCCGCCTCCAGGAACCACGCCGCGGCAATCAGGATCAACGCTACCAGCATGCCGGCGCCAAACTGCCGCTGCGAAAAGCCCAGAATCGGTTCTCGACGCCGCTTCAGCCACACGACCGCGGTCGACGCGATCTCGTCGAACAACAGCGCGCCAAGCAGGATTGCCGGAAGCAGGATGTGTACGAGCAACCAAGGCATCTTCTCGCCGGCCCAGGAGAGCACCGCAAACAGGAATAGGAACCAGCCGAACAGGAATGCGCTGAACAACATGCGGCGCGACGGTTCGCGACGGAGCGCAGCCCGCCCCAGTCGAACCGCCACAACGAGACAAGCGGCGGCGCCAAGCAGTATCGCCAACCATTCGTACTGAAACGCTTCGGTGATGAAAAAGAACCACGGCTGGTTCCCGCGCCGCTCGCCGTGCTGCCCGAGCCAGTACAACAGCGTGCCGTCGGTCGCGTAGGTGGAGGAGGCGATTCCGTCGAGATTGGTAAACAGCGTGGTGAACAGACCGAAGAAGATGAAGAGGCCCATGATCGAGCCTGTGACAAGACCGAGCGGATCGCGCAGGGCGTTGAGCACACCACGCTCCAGCGAACCCGGCGCGCTTGCCCCGAAAATCGACTCCAGGTGTCCGCGTTCGTCAACTCGTCCCCTGGCCGACATCCGGAGGGCCCAGAATGAAACGGCCACGAACGACACGCCGAGAAGCAATGTCCCCAGGACGAACGGATGCGCGAGCAAATCCTGGTAGAACGCGGCCTGATTTGGCGGCGTGGGCGAGCGCCACGGAATTTCGGGCAACGGCCCCCAATCGAACACCCGCCTCGCCAGCAACAACAGCACGGCGGCGCCTGCCGTACCGAGGCAAACCGGGACGAGCGGCCGCAACGCGCCCACCAACAACGTGATGAACAGCACGGCGACGAAAACCAGCAGAATGGCAAAGACGATTTCGTGATTGGTCAGCATGAAGGCGACAGAAACGAATGCAAGCAGCATCCACCGCCGCTGAGGGTTTTCGAGATACCGGAACACCGCGATGCACAGGATGATCGCGCTGAGGCACGTATATGGATCGTGTCGAATGTAGCGTGTGTAATAGAGGAACGACGGCGACACGAGCAACATGAATCCTGCCGCAAGCGCCCCCCAGCGACCCAGGAAGCGACTGCCGCGAAGCAGCCACGGGGCGCCGACCAGGAGCACTCCCGTCAACGCTGGCAGGAATCGCGAGGTGGCGTCACTATCGCCGAGCAGGAAGTAGACCAAGGCATTCGCGTGGAACAGGAACGGACCATGCGACAGCGGATCGTGACGATAGGGGATGTCGCCCGCCGCAAAGAACCAGGAGTAGTACGTGTGAATCGATTCATCGTGGTGGAGGGTTCGGTAGTCGAGATTCCAGAATCTGGTGATCGCCGCCAACCCCAACAGCGCAATCCAAAACAAGGTCTCGACAGAGATTCCGCGAGACGGCGTCGGCGCTGACGTTGGGTTGGCGATGCTCGATTGGGCAGAGTCAACACTCATGGGCCGAACCGGCGATGGGTTTCCCGATACCACGAAAGCGTCTCCATCATCCGGCATGCCATTATCGAGAGCCTGTCTTCGACATCGAGTACATGATCGGTTCAAGCCGATGTGTCAGGCGGCGTTGTACGTCCGTTGAGGCGAATTGCAACCCGACTCCCGTTGTTATGGCGACGCAAGAGGAAACTTGACGAGTCCAAGGCGCCACAAGCGACATCTCGAGCACTTCGCGATTCGCGGTATTGCCTCGCCTGTCAGGCCACACAGCGGCGCCCACACGGAGTTTAGCGCGTCCGAGCGGTTGGCGGCAGCCATCGCCTTCATGCCTGTGAACGATTCGATCGGACAAAGGGTTTCGTTCGGTCTGCTACGATTACCGTCGGTTTGTGTCGACACGGTTCGACATCCGGCTAACATCAACGCTCGACATCGACCTCGTGCGAAATAAGGAGACACAGGTGACAGACGATTCGGCCAGTGAAGATCAATCCGGAGAACAGGAACAACTCGCCCGCGAAATCGGCGAGGAGTTGACGGATGCGTTTGTGGCGTATGTCCGGGGCGATGTCGCATTCGAGGACCTCACCTTCGGCGTGTACGATGCGCTAAGCGACCTGCACGTGATTGCCAGTGGCGACTATGTGCTTGAGGACGACGATGGGAGCGGACAGGAAGCTGAGCACGATTCCGAACAATAGCGGCGCGCCCGCGACGCGTCCGGCAGATTCATGAGCGGCGACTCCCGAAGTCATCTCGATCGTTCGACCCAACGGCGATTCAGGTTGATCCTGCTGTCGGCCGCCGCCGTGTTGATGCTCGTTCTGACCCCTCTCTTGCTCAGCGGCGAACTGCGGCTGGAGCTGGCCCACCGGTTCAACCTGGCGCCAGGCCGCGACATCGAGCAAATCGCCGGACCCGACGATAACGCGTCGTTGATTGTCATTCCCATTCACCTGACCGCGAGCAGCGGGCGCGCGGAACCCCGGTTCCACGCCGCATACATCGCCACCGAATCGTCTGGCACAGTCGAACTTGTCTCCATCGACGTGGGAACCGAGATCGCACTTCCGCTGGAGTCAGTCGACTTCTGGTCGAACTCCGACGATGGCAATCACGTCCTTTTTCAGGACACCCGGGACCCGGACAACGTGCGCG
>JACCUV010000112.1 GCA_013698495.1 Chloroflexia bacterium | reverse complement strand
GGCGTAGCGTGTTCCCGCCTCGACGCGCGATACCCACGCCTCGTACCTGCCATCGCCGAGCGGCGTCATAGGCACATCGCACCTGCCAGCGGGATCGTAGAGCACGACACTGACCGACTCGCGGGCGTTCGGCGCCCACACCGAAAAGCGCGTGCCACCGGCTTCAAGCTGAGCCCCAAACGCCGGCGCCCATGGCTTGTTCGGTTCTACGTAATTGCGTGTATTGGTTGAAGTCATTGGTAAGCCTTGTATGGCGTGCGACGACAACTGTCATCCCGAGCTTGCGAGGGAACCCCCGCGAAGCGGTTAATTGTCATTCCGACGAAGGAGGAATCTCTTCGCCGCAGCGAACAACCCTACATCCACTGCTGCGGCAGGAGATTCCTCCACTCGCTGGCGCTCGCTGTGGAATGACAGTTAAGGCGCCTCGTCGCCCGTGTCGCAAACCGAAACGAGCACCGCCATCGGCATCGCCCGGAACAGGTCGCCAACTTCGAACACGCCGTCGGTGGCGATGATCTCATCTGAGTCGTCCAGTACGTTCGACCACGATCGTTCGCCGCCATTCTCAGGCAACGCAATCGTCGTCCCGCGCCATGTCTCGGGGTCGTCCACTGCCAAGCCATGCTGCCCCGCCTGTTTCGCGATCAGGCGCGATACGACCACCAACAAGGTCACCTCAGGGGAACGCCGTAAAAAGGAGACAACGTGCGCCGCCGCTGGACCCTCCACCGCCACGGGGTTGTACTCGCCCTCCGAAAACAGTTTCGCCTGAGATCGTCTCAGGGCCAGCAAGCGGGCTGTCAGCGCCAGCTTGATCCGGCCATCGCGCCGCTCCGCGAACAAGTCGGCCAGCCGCGACTCACCAAC
The DNA here is from genome assembly GCA_013698495.1 of Chloroflexia bacterium. Lineage (GTDB taxonomy): Bacteria > Chloroflexota > Chloroflexia > Thermomicrobiales > UBA6265 > JACCYX01. Next base: position 5,752 of record JACCUV010000112.1, on the reverse strand, counting down.
GTCGGCCAGCCCTCGCCGTCGCGCCTCGAAATCCACTGGACGCCGGTTGTCCGGATCGACCAGGCTGTCGTCCCAAAATTCGGTCCCCTGATACACATCCGGCACACCCGGCGAGGTCAACTTCAGCGCCTGCTGGGCCAGCGCGTTGACCAATCCGCCATCGGCGATGCCCGCCGCGAACGCCGCAAAATCGGCAAGGAACGCCCGCGAGCGTCGCTGATTCAGCATCCTGGCCACGAAGTCGGTCAGCGCGGTCTCATAATCGTCGTTCGGGTTCACCCAGTTTGTGAACCGGCTCGCCTCGCGCGCGACCTTCACGATGTATTCCTGGATGCGCAGCGTGTACACCGCGCGATCCGGCGCCGCCAACCCATCGACCGGCCATGTCCCGGCCAGTGTTTGGTAGATCACGTACTCGTCGACCCGGTTCGGCGCCAACGCGCCATCGATCTTGACCTTGAGCTTGCGGTTGAGCCGACTCCACCGATTCAGGGCCGCTCGCCACTCGGTCGGAACTTCGCTGAGGACGCTGATCCGGGCCCGCACATCCTCCGAACGCTTGGTGTCGTGCGTCGAGGAGGTCAGCATTGCTAGCGGCCAGGCTCGACCTCGCGCCCGGTTCTGGCGGTGGAACTCCTCGACGCTGACGCCGAAACGGCTCGGATCGCCCCCCACTTCGTTCAGCGAGGTCAACCGGTTGTAGCGGTAGAAGGCGGTGTCCTCCAGCCCCTTCGCCATCACCGGTCCCGAGAGTTGCTGCAGCGTCATCGCAAAGTCGCACCGCCGGTCCAGGCGCTCCCGCGGGTTGTCAGTGGCGTGCAACATCAGAACCGTCTGCACGAAGTCGAACACGGTCGGATCGAGCACGCGATTGCGCTTCTTCGCCTGCGCCACCGCCGCCTGGATGTACTTCTGGTCCCGTTCCGTCACGCCCAGCTCATCGCAGGTCGTGTAGGTGCGATAGACGGAAAAGCAGGAGATGATTTCGCGCAGCGCGGCCCGTAAATTATTGATCGTGAAGTCGCGCGAGTGTCGATCCCGCTCCGAAATGCGGTTCAGGACATTGGTCAGGACGTTGACCTCGCTCGGGAACGCCTCGCGCATCATCTGTTGTTTCATCTCATACGCGAGTTCGGGGAAGCGAATCTTGTCCCCCGTGAATCGCCCGTAGATGCGGTCGAACAAGGCCCGCGCCTCGGCGTCGACGAGCAGACCAGTGGCCGCCTGCGCGAATTCGTAGCCAACGGTTCCGGCCACAGCCCAATCGGCGGGCAGATCCTCGCCGTGCTCGAGAATCTTCTCACCCACGACATACAGCGGCCAACGACGATCCACTTCGGCGATCGTGTCCAGCTCGGCATCGATCGCGACGTCGATTTCCAGTTGCGTCGCCGCCCACGCCTCGTCGCTTTCTGGCGCGATCCTGACCCGAATCAACTCGCGAATGTAAGCTCGTTGCAGATCGCGGAAATACCCGGCCGGGTCCCACAACCCGTCGGGATGATCGATCCGCACTCCATCGACCGCACCCGCCGCGAGCAGCGAAAGGAGCAAGCGGTGAGTTTCCTCGAAGACGACCGGTTCCTCCTGGCGAATCGCGGCCAGCGTGTTGATCGCGAAAAAGCGCCGGTAATTGATTTCCTCGGCCGCCACTCGCCAGAATGAAAGCCGGAACGGTTGCAGGTTCAGCAACTGGTCGAGGCGGTCGAACGAGCGCGGATCGCCGGGAGTCCCGTTCAGCTCGGTGACGACCTCAGCGATGGCCTCACGCACCGTCGCCGAGCGCTCCCACAGCGCCGCCAACCGATGTCGCGCCACCACTTGCTCGCGATGCCGGACCTCGATCGCATCCTCCGCCGGTTCGGGATCGTCCGGCGCGGGCAATCGCTCGAGCGCGGTGATGATGCTCTCGAATTCGAGGCGATCGAGTTCGTCGTCCTCCAGCGTGGCGTCGACCGCCGGTTGCGCCAGGCGCAGAATAAACGGGTAGGTGCGCGGATCGAGCGGAAATGGTGTTTCCCACGAGCGCACCAGAAACCCGCCATCTTCGCAGGCGAGCTTCAGCTCACCGCGCTCCAGGACCTCGCCATACTGCCCGCCAAGGAACGGCAACAACACCTTGTCTCGCAATTCGAGTTTGAGCGGGGTCCAGTCGATGTCAAAGTGCTCGGCGTAGCGCGACATCTGGCCGTTTTCGATCACATCCTGCCACCACGCATTGGCCCCGCCATCGATCCCCATGTGGTTGGGCACGAAATCGAGGATCAGGCGCAGGTCGTGGGCGTGGAGCATCTCGACGAAGGCGTCGAACTGCTCGCGAGTCCCGATTTCCGGGTTGAGCAACCCGTAGTCGACGACGTCGTAGCCGTGCATCGAGCCCTTCGCTGCCTTGAAGATGGGCGAGGCGTAGACGTGGCTGATACCCAGGTCGGCGAGGTAGGGCACGATCGAGGCGGCGTCCCGGAAAGTGAACGTGTGGTTGAACTGCAGGCGGTAGGTCGCGCGCGGCGCCGGTTTGGCGCGGCAATCGTCCACAACCTCGCGGACGAGCGCGGCAACCGGGGAAATGGCAATGGGTGATAAACGCAAAAGGGAACTCCAGCAGGGCAGTGGCGATACTGTCAACGTCGATCATACCGCGCCTGCGGAATGGGCGGACCCCGGTCGTGGGAAACACGTGGCAAATCATGGCATAGGGTCGTCCGCCCCTTGCTCCACCCTGCCTTTTCCGCCACTCGAAAAACAGGGGCCGCACAACGCGTGCGGTCCCTGTCCTACATACATCCATGTTTTCGATCAGGCGGTGATCCCCTGGAGCCGCGCCACGCCGAGTTCGGACATCAACGCCAGGCCCGTATACCACTTGAGCCGGCGCCGCGTCGCATCCTTGGTTTCCAATTCGCCCACGGTCTCCACGGTGATCCCGCCGTGCTGCAAGCCCATCAACCCGCTCGACATCCCGAACTTGAGGGCATAGACGCTGGAGCACACGGCGCCGGACGTGCCCTGGACCTCGTTGTCCGGCATGAAGTCGTCGACCACGATCGGAATCCCCTCGTAGGTCTCGACCTGCTCCCCGAACTGGCTGACCGTCGATTCGAGGATCGGGCCGGTCGTGCGCCGCAGGTGCTTGAGTTGACGCCGGGTGCGGCGTGAGAGCAGCAGAGCCTCCGGTTTCCCTGGTTTGATCAGGTCGATCAACTCGTCGAGCTTCTGGAGGTCGATCGCCGCGCCGTTGGTTCCCGCGGCGAGGGTTTGGCCGGCGGGAGCGAGTGTGCGGATACCGTTGAAGCTGTCGGCGTCGACCCCGGTGTCGCCGACGATGAAACTCTCACTGAACTTGTGGGCGATCGCCTTGGCTCGGTTGGCGATGACTTCCGCCTCGATGTCGTTGGTGTCGGCGTAGGTCGCTTGCAGGTAATTGTCGACATCGGCGTCACCGCCAAGAATCGCGAGGTTGGCGGTGTGACTGGTGAAGGTCGGCGTCGCCTCGACCCAGGTGTCGCCGACGGCATGGAACGCGGCCGCCGGCATCGTCGCCTCGCGGGTGTAGCGTACCGATGTGCCGGTCACGTCCATGAACGGGAGGAACCTGAGAATCGCCGAATCCTTGACGATCGTTTCGATCACGCCACGAATCAGCATATCGTTGGAAAGTTTGGCGGCTTCAACCTGGGTCATGGCCATGGGGAGTTCTCCTCAGAGTTCACTCGAAACTGGAAGCGGCAGGAGTTGCGCCAGCCACATTTGGTAGTGGCCGTCCCGAGGAATGAGGGACCGTGCCGGCCAACAGATGCGACACCCGCAACTGGTAGTGGCTGGTCTTGTGCCAGCAAGATGTCGTACGAGAGCCACTCCGATCAGCGAAGCGGCTGGCTGGTCCGGTCCCTGATTCCGCGTCGCAACTTCTCCGCCGTCGGGATGCGGTCGAGGTCCATTGGCGCCGGTCCAAATCCCCCGGCTGGCGCCTGGATGGTGGGCTGCGCAGCAGTTACGGGTGAGTCGACGTGGAGCCGGGCCGCCAGGTCGGCATAGGCCTGTTGCGCCGGTTCGACACTGGCCAACAACTCGCTGAGCGACTCGCCGCGCACCAATTCCGGCGCAACCTCGGGATGCGCTCGCAGCACCAGTTCGCGCACCCGATCCAGCGTGTCCTGCCCCGCCGGGTCAACGTCAGACTCGGCCGGCTCTTCTGCTTCGGCGCTGTTCATTTCGAGGGGATCGATGAAACCGGTCATGAGGCCTTGACTCCTTCTGCGCAGACCGCACTTGCGGCGCCAACAACGAACGATGCGTACCGTGCTTGCCTTAACGAACGCATTGCCAACCCCAAACCGCGCCAACACCGAAAAAGTCGAATGCTTCGTTGCTCCGAAGTCAGTTCCTCGGGTGGCAGCCGTTCACTTAACGGCCGTGTGGATAAAATGGTGAACTCGCAGGGGAGGGCTAGCGAGCACAGGGACTTCGCCGTAGACGTCTTCGCTGCTCGCGCATGCCCTCCCGCACGATTTGGGAAACTCAACCTGGCCTTGGCGAACTCGACGAGTTGAAAAATCAATGGATACTCGCTGGCAATGATTTCCGGCCAACCAAACCAATCAGGAGACACAACGTGACCAACCACACCAACGACCAATCCGTCGATATCGTGGTTGAAACCGCCTTTGGCAGGATCGCCATGCGCCTCGATGCCGCCCACGCCCCGCGAACAGTCGCCAACTTCCTCTTCTACATCGATGGCGGGTTCTACGATGGCGGCAAGTTTCACCGCACCGTCCGCCTCGACAACCAGTCCAATTCCCACCTCAAGACGGAAGCGATCGGGGCCGGCATCGATCCTGACGCAGACCGCGCCAACCTCCCCAACGACACAATCGCGATCGAGGTTATCCAGGGCGGGATCGATCCCGACCGCTCCGCCGAGCAGCGCCCACCGATAGCCCTCGAACGCACAAGCGAAACCGGACTGCACCACCGCGACGGCACGATCTCGATGGCCCGGCTCACGCCAGACAGCGCTGTTTCGGATTTCTTTATCTGCGTTAACGATCAACAGGAACTCGACTTCGGCGGCATGCGCAATCCGGACGGCCAAGGCTTCGCCGCCTTCGGACAGGTCGTCGACGGCATGGACGTCGTGCGCACGATCCACGTCCAGCACGCGAACGGCCAGTCGCTCGAACCCCACGTCATCATCACTCGTGCCTCCCGGGTCGGCTAGACCACGCGTCAGTGGTTGCGGTGCTGGTGAGCAGACGAGGTACGGCCAACCTGAATTCCTGATGTCATCCTGGATCGCGGTTGTCATTCCGACGATGGAGGATTCTTTCGTGCCCACTTCAAAAATCTCGCCGAATCAACCCTGGGCCAGATCGCCGAACAAACTGCCCTCGCTCCTGAAATGAAATTCGCCACATTGACATTGCGCGCGCGCGGCATATAGTTCAGGTAGACTCCGTATGAGTCAGCACTGCAACATGTCGCCCCGGGTCCCTTGAAGCTGTCAGTCGCACGACGGGAGCATTGGCCCATGTCTGGCGCCCCATATCGACGGTACTTTTTGGCGATCGGCCTGCTGGTCATGCTGGTTGGCGTGGCCGGAACGTCGCCGGTTACCATCGCCCAGCCCGCGGAGTGTGTGACTCCCACTTTCACCCTGACCCCAACAGCCACCCCGACATCGACACCGACTCATACACCTACGAACACGCCCACCAACACCCCCGCGACCACGCCGACGGCGACGGTGATG
>JACCUV010000273.1 GCA_013698495.1 Chloroflexia bacterium | reverse complement strand
TCCCCTGGTCGAGGTGCTCCATCGCGATCTGAATCGCTCGCCGATCGGCCTTGCCCCGATCCACCGGAAACGCGCCCGTAAATCGAATGATTCGCCCGAGCACGGGAATACCCATCAACTCCTTCTTTGCCATGTAGTGCACGGGTCTGGTGCAGGCCACGGAAATGAGCACGGGATCGGCGTTGTGGAGGTGGTTGGAGACCACGATCACGCCGCCGTGTTCGGGAATGTTGTCGATTCCGTGAATCCTCATTCGCAGCACAACGCGGCCGAGCAGCAGGAACAGGGTGCGATAGACCGTGAATGTTCGTCCCTGGAGTTTGCCTTCCATGAGATCGATGGTGGGTCTGGCGGACTTCGAGGCGGGTCCCCGGTCCCCCATGTGCGACCCCTGCCCGCTGCCAAACCAATTCGACAATTCCCTGGATGGCGTCGGCGACCTGGTCGACAGTGCGACCATCGGTGTCAACCCTGATTGCGTCAGCGGCGGCGGCAAGCGGTGCGGTTTCTCGCCCCGAATCGTACGCGTCCCGAGCCATGAGATCGACCAACACCTGCTCGTAGGTGGTTGCCACGCCGCGACCATCCAGTTCGGCCACCCGTCGCCGGGCGCGTTCTTCGGCGCTCGCTTCCAGGAAAATCTTGACGCCCGCGTTCGGGATCACGACGGTTCCGATGTCACGCCCAACCATCACCACCGGTGCGCCATCGGCCACGCGACGCTGAACATCGAGCGGCGCCTCGCGGACCGCGGGATGGGCGGAAACCTCCGAGACTCGCGCGTCAATCTCCGGTGTCCGAATTTCCCACGTGACGTCCTCGCCGTTGAGCAGGACGTCGTCCTGACGGCCATCGGCAACCGAGGCAGGTCGCATCTCGATCGCCAGCTCTCGCGCGCGGTCGGCCAGCTGGATCGCGTCGGATCCAGCCACGTCATGTCGCATCGCCGTCAAGGTGACCGCCCGGTACAAGGCTCCGGTGTCGAACAGCATCGCGCCAATCCGGTCCGCCAGGATCCTCGCGACGGTGGACTTACCGGCCCCTCCGGGGCCGTCGATCGCGACGACCTGTCGATGGTCGAGTTCGGTCATGCGTTGCTCCTGAGCTTCGTGCGTGATCGAATTGGCCGGACGCTGGCCTGGATGGAGAGCTTCCGGAAGACCTTGCCGGTCGTTTGCCGGACGTGTCTTCGGGTGTCTTGTGAACGAATCCGCCAATTGGGTCCAGTTGCAGGGTGCGCCGGGAATTGATCTTCTCCGCATCCTCCGCGGGCAGGCCCAGCGACTCGAACAGTTGCCCGAGTTCACCCGGTGTTAAATCTCGCCACGCTCCGAGCGGGATGCCCTGGATCAGCAGCGGACCAAGCCGCACCCGCCGCAACTTTTCGACGTCGATCCCAACCGACTCCATCATCTGCCGCACAACGTGGTAAAGCCCCTCGTGCAAGACAATCTTGACGATGATGCCCTCGCGGGTTTCGCGCAACAGCCGACACTCGTCGGGTTCGACGAGACGGCCATTGACCCAGATGCCATCATTGAGCTTGAGCAACTGCATGTCGGTGGGCCGTTTGGCCGTGACGACGTGATACTCCTTGGCGAGACCATAGCGCGGGTGCATCACGCGATTGGCGGCCGCGCCATCGTTCGTCAGCAGAATCAGCCCCTGCGTTTCCCGATCGAGCCGACCGACCGGATAGACCCGCTCAGGGACATCGACCAAATCCATCACCGTCCAGCGTTGACGCTCGTCCTTCACAGTGGTGATGAATCCGCTGGGCTTATTGAGCATGATGAAACGAGGCCGTTGGCGCTTGAGCGGCCGGCCATCGACCCGGATCTCATCGTTGACGGGGTCGACGCGCGTGCCCATCTCCGAGACGACCGCGTCATTCACCGAAATCCGCCCGGCGGCGATCATCTCCTCCGAGGCGCGGCGACTGGCGACTCCCCGCGCGGCAAGCACGCGTTGCAGTCTCTCGCCGGTGGGTGGCTCGTCCTGATCCGATAGTTTGGGCGTGTGCGGCATGATCTATTGTCCTGCCCTGGCAGAGGTGGACGCCAGCGCCGACGAATAGAAGACCGGCACGTTGCCGACCTGTTGCTGATCGTAAAACAGACGCACCGATCCCCCCTCGTCG
>JACCUV010000094.1 GCA_013698495.1 Chloroflexia bacterium | reverse complement strand
CGTTGAGGTCCAGCGCCTTGAACTGAACTGGTAGTCCCATACAGGCGCCCGACGGTAGGTGGAAAGGGTCATGCCAGAGCGCGGGTGGCGTATGCTTCATCGCACGGTGCATTGCAGCGTCATCGGTTAAGAGCGTCACGCCCCCTGACACACTGGATAGCATCCGCATGCAACAGCTTGGGACATTATGGAAGCGAACCACGGCGCGCTTCCGGACCGCGACGGAAACCGAACCCTCGTTCGACGACCAGGTCCTGGATTTCGCCGACGTCCTCGTGCCGACTCCGATCTATATCAGTCACCGCACCCGCCTGATCCTGCTTGCCGCAATCGTGCTTGGCGTGCTCTGGCTGTTCATGGAGGCGCCGAGCATACCCCGGCTGCTGCTGATCGGCGCGACAGTGGCCCTGATCCTGTCGTTTCCGGTGCGATTGCTCGAGCATTGGATGCCGCGCGGACTGGCGATCCTGGTCGTCGTCGGTTCAACCGTGACGATGGCGATCGTGGGCGTGATCCTGATCATCCCGTTCGCGATTAACGAGATAACCGGTTTCGCCGAACAGCTTCCCGAGATCGTCGACACGCTCCAAACGGCGGCACGCGACGTCCTGATGGAGTTTTACGGTCGGGGCTGGATCGATCAGAGTCCGCAGAGCCTGATCGACGATGCCGAGGGCACGCTCATCCAACGTGTAGAGAATCTTGCCGGAACCGTACTCAACAATGCGCTCGACACCCTGGCCCGGACGCTGACGATCGCGATCACGACGTTTGGCGTCATTTTCGTCGCCACCTATCTCCTCATCGACATTCCCCGCTTCAAGGAGAAGTTCGTCTCTTCGTTTTCGCCGGCCTACCGCCCGGACGCCGCGCAACTGTGGGCGACCGTGGGCGAATCGCTCTCGCGATACCTCGCGGGGTTGATGATCTCGATCGTCATCCAGGGCGCGATGGCGACGATCGCGTTGCTCTTACTCGACGTGCCCTATGCGATCGTGCTCGGCCTCTGGATGTCGGTGACCGCGATCCTGCCCTACGTCGGCGCTTTCCTCGGAGGCATCCCGGCCGTGCTGATCGCGTTCACGATTTCGTGGGAGATGGCGGTGATCGTAACCGCCGTGTACGTGGTTATCAACCAGGTCGAAGGCAATCTGATCACGCCCAAAATCCAGGGTTCGGCGGTGCGCGTGCACCCGCTGCTGATCTTCATTTCCGTGATCGCGGGAAGCCAGATCGCGGGGCTGTTCGGCGCGATCGTGGCGGTGCCGACGTTGGCAGTGGTCCGCGTCTTTGGCGAGTTCCTGTGGCTGAGGCTGCAAGTGCGGCACGGCGAGGATACGGTGCTGGCGGCCCTCGGCGGCGATGATGACGACGATGAGGATCACGAGCGAGAACGGCGGCAGGATGGCGAACTCGACGGCGACATCAACATTCGCGCCGAAGATAGCTCACAGATCAACATCGCGGTCGACAACGATTCCGACGTCCGGGTCCGTGCCCAGGACCGCGCCACGGTGACGACCACATCGCGGGACGGCGATCGATTCCATCCAGACCGCGAACCGGACTCCGCGTCGCCGCCGGTTTCGAACGTTCGGCCCAAACCGACCGTGAAGCGACGCCGCGCCCCCCGCAAGCACACCTCCCGCTCCCGAACAGTGGCCTGAACGATTCCGAGCCCGTTTCATTTGCCCCACCCCGATTGTTAACTGAATATGCTCCTGTTCATCGAACGGGCAATGAATATCGGCGCACGGAACTCGCCTCGTTCTGCGATACCCCCTACCGGTATTGGAAGTCTTCTGCGACAATGACCGTGTACAGAAAATCGAGTCTCTCGGGCAAGTGTTTCAATCGTCGCCATGCGACAAGGGAAAGGATCGGGGATGAGTATTTCTCACCGTGGAATCGATCGCCGGCAATTGATGTTGGCGACAGGAGCCGCCGGGATCGCGGTCGCGATCGGCAAGTCGACAAGCGCCCAGGAAGCGTCATCGGGGTCGGTCCGCGTCGGCGTCTCGGAGGATGGCTACCGAACGGACGAACGCGCGAACATCGGGTTCTTCCCGCTCAACACCAACATCTTCGAATCGCTGGTTTACCTCACCCCTGACTACCAGATCGAGCCGCTGTTGGCCGAGTCGTGGGAGTTCGTCGAGCCGAGCACCTGGCGGTTGAAACTGCGCGAGGGTGTCTCGTTTCACGATGGCACTCCGTTCAACGCCGAGGCCGTCAAGTACACGATGGACCGGATCGCTTCGAACGGCGGCGGTGTGATGGGCATCGGCGAGGAATCGGCCGTGATTGTCGACGACTCCACGATCGAAATCACCCCGACCTACGTCAACATGCGGATGATGGAGCAGATCGGGCACCCCAACAACTCGATTCTGCCGCCGGGCCTGAATCCGGCCGAATCGCGCAATGGGACTGGGCCGTTCCGGGAAGTTGAGTACGTCGCGGCCGACCACTACACGGTCGAAGCGAACCCGGAGTACTGGGGCGAGTCGGGCGCCGGCGTGGGCGAAATCACATTCCAGTTCTATGCCGATCCGACGGCGCGACTGCTCGCCCTGCAGGCCGGCGATGTCGACCTCATCGTCGATGTCCCGCGCCAATCGGCAAGCGAGGTCGAGGCCGCCGGCGCCACGCTGGTCAGCGGGCCGGTCGGCGCCTACGAAGCAATGTACATGAACATCCACGGCGTCGAGCCGTACGATTTGGGTCAGGACATTGCTGTGAGGGAGGCGGTTTCGATCGCGATTGACCGCCAGCAAGTGATCGACAGCGCCTGGCAGGGCAATGCCGAACCCGGCACGACGATGATTCCGCCGGCGATCCTCGGCGACTCGGCGTCGCTCGTCTCCGCCCCGGAATTCGACCCGGAACGTGCCCGCGAAGTGCTGGAAGCGGCGGGTTGGGTCGAAGGCGAGGGGGGAGTTCGCGAAAAGGATGGCCGCGCCCTCAACCTCACGATTATCAACGGCTACGGCACCGCCGCCGACCACGGTTCGGTGCCGGAACTGATTCAGGCACAGCTCGGCGACATTGGAATCGACCTGGAGATCATCCAGACTCCCGACACCGCCACCTACGAGCAGCGTTTGGGTCTCGGCGAGGGCGACCTTTGGCTCGAAGCCGGCAGCCAGAACGACGGAAATCCCGCCTTCCTGCCGGAGTTGCTGTTCCGGAGCCCGGAAGAGGGCGGCGAACCGGAGGCGACTGCGTATGGACGCGCCTTCGCCACCGGCGAGGAGTTCGATACCACGATCACGCGCAGCCGTGAGGCGACCGACATCGCGGAAGTCCAGGAAGCCGCCGCCGAGGCGATGAACATTGTGATCAATGAAGAGCGCGTGGTCACCCCGCTATGCGGGTTCTATCGCATCATCGGGCACACCGACGCAGTCGCCTCGTTCGATCTTCACGCTTCGGGCGTGAACCAGCGCTGGACATCGTTGACGCTGGCGGAGTAGCCAGAAGGTGGTTCAATTCGTCCTTCGCCGGTTGCTCTATCTTGTGCCTGTCTGGATCGGGATTTCGCTGGTCGCGTTTTTGCTCGCCAATCTCGCGCCCGGCGATCCTGCCCGGCTCGCGCTGCAGCGGGCGCTCGGTCGCCAACCAACGGGCGCCGAGACCGCCGCCGCGCGGGAACAAATGGGATTGAACGATTCCCCACCGGTTCAGTATCTGAACTGGCTGGGGAATGCCCTGACCGGCGATCTTGGACTGTCGTACCGGACCGGCAAACCCGTGCTCGAATCGCTCGTCGAGCGGTTTCCAACGACGTTGCAGATCGCCGGCGGCGGTCTTCTGCTGGCGATCGCAATCGCGATTCCGCTCGGCGTGCTGGCGGCTGTCTATCGTCGCGGTCCGATCGACCATCTCAGCCGGGTGGTTGCCCTGCTCGGGGCTTCGATGCCATCGTACTGGGTCGCCTACCTGCTGATCCTGCTCTTTTCGGTGCGGCTCGGGATGCTCCCTGTGGCCGGGAGCCAGACGTGGCAACACGCCGTAATGCCGGCCCTGACCCTTGGCATCGGCGGCAGCGCCAGCCTGATGCGCCTGACCCGCTCGGAGATGCTTGAAACCCTGGGTCAGGACTACATCCGCACCGCACGGGCCAAGGGATTGCACTCCAGGACGCTGCTGGTTCGCCATGCGCTGCGAAACACGATGATTCCGATTTCGACCGTGCTCGGGATGCGCTTCGCCGGGATGCTCGGCGGAGCGGTGATTGTGGAGACGATCTTTTCCTGGCCGGGGATTGGTAAACTCGTGGTCGACGCGATTTTCGATCGCGACTACCCGATGATCCAGGGATTTGTGATCTTCATGGGCACGGCCTTCCTGCTGATCAACCTGATCGTCGACATCGGTTACGGCCTGATCGACCCGCGCATTCGTCTGGCGAGGAGATGAGGATGGCCCAGTCCACCACATCTGCCCATGCCGTCGCCTCACCGTTTCGCGGCGCCGCCACGCTCGCCGATGAATGGAAACCGAGGCGATTCACCTCGCTGCGGGGCGTTGTCCAGGATCGATCGGCTCTGGTCGGGCTCGGCATCTTGCTGCTCGTCACGATTGCCGCTGTATTCGCGGGCGTGATCGCGCCGTACGACCCTTCGGAGCTCGATCCCACCGCAAACCTCTCGTCGCCATCGAGCGCGCACTGGCTCGGCACGGATAACCTCGGTCGCGATCTGTTCAGCCGGCTTGTCTTTGGCGCGCGCTGGACCCTCGGCGCGGCGGGGCTCGCCGCCGCCGGGATCGTCCTGCTGGGAGTCACGATCGGGATTATCGCCGGGTACTTCGGTGGAATCGTCGACGATCTGCTGATGCGGTTGGTCGATGTGTTGCTGGCCTTCCCGAGCATCGTCCTCGCGCTGGCGATCGTCGGGATGCTGGGTCCGAGCCTGCCAAACGTGCTGATCGGGATGGTCGCGGTCTGGTGGGTGGACTATGCGCGGGTGGTGCGGGGACTGACGCTGAAGGTGGTCCAGAACGACTACGTCCTCTCCGCCCATTGTTGCGGATGCGGCAGTGGACGGATGATATGGCGGCACATCCTGCCGAACGTGATCCCGTCGGTGATCGTGCTCGCCACATTGGAACTGGGCTCGCTGATGCTGGCGATCTCGGGACTCAGTTTCCTGGGACTCGGGGCCCAACCTCCGACGCCCGAGTGGGGGACGATGCTCAGCGACGGGCGATTGTTTTTCCTCAATGCGCCGCAATTGATGATGTACCCCGGGATCGCGATCACGCTCGTCGTGCTCGGCTGCAACCTTCTCGGCGACGGCCTCCGCGACGCCCTTGATCCCCGGCAGCGCAAGACCTGACGTCGGCTCCCCAGCATTACCCGAATGTGTTGAGGGATGGTTCTTTCGACAGAACTACAGGTCTACCTAAACATAAATGAATGACATATTTCCAATCACAACCCAACTCTATAGAATGCTAGCTGGGTCCCAATCTACTATGTTGATACGACAATTGGCTGGGTTCTCGGCAGAATGTGACATGCGTCCTTTGTGTAGGCAGGTGGGGAATACACTGACGCAAGACTGTTGCCGCCGGAGACCGGTCGGGGAGAGGGAACATGCGCATCGGAAGGCATTCATTTTTCCTGTTGCTTGGAGTGCTGCTCAGCTTCGGACTTCTTGGTCCTGTCGCGTATGCGCAGGACAACGTGCCCGAGTCCGATCCTTCAATCACTTCGGACGTTCCCGCAGAGACCGATGTGGGCGCGACCACGGATGACCCGGCTCCGCCGGAATCTGATCCGGCCGACGGCGCCGGAAGCGAGGATGAGTTCGAGCCTGCGCCACCACCGGTCGCTGACGTTGTCGTTAACGAATCTGGTGACGAGTCAACACTTCCCGCGGAAGCGGTCGAAGTCGACACAACCGAACCTTCAGGTGATGCTCAAATCGATCCAGAGAGTCTGGAGACGGCGCCGGCCGAGACCAGCGCTCCTGTATCAACTGACGACGCTCCAGAGCCCGGTGACGCGGAGATCGCGGCCCTCGCGCTGGAATCGGTCGAGGGGGAAAACATTGCGCTCGTGTCGCTGGAAGACGCCGAGTTGGAACCCGAGATGGAAGCAGCCGTTGACGCGCTCACTGAGGGCGAGGCTCCGTCCGATGTGTCAATCCTCCAGTTGCCAGGTCTTGTGACAAACACTGACACACCGGAGAACGTGGTCGCGGTCCTCGTCGGCACAGGCATCACGTTCGAGAATATCAGTTTCGTTGGCGCCGAGAATGCGCTTGGCCAATTCAGTGGCGGATTGGGCATTATCGGTTTCGGTGCCGGAATCATTATGGGTTCCGGCAATATCAACGACGTTGTTGGACCGAATGTGTCAGACAGCATCACAACGCAAAATGGCCTCCCCGGCGACGCTGATCTCGATGCGCTTGTCGAAGGCAGCACGTTGGACGCGGCGGTATTGACGTTTGACTTTGTGCCGAGCGGCAATGTCGTCCAGTTCGAGTATGTTTTCGCCTCCGACGAATACAACGAGTTTGTTGGCTCCCAGTTCAACGATGTCTTCGCGTTCTTTATCAACGGCGTCAACTGCGCGACAATCGACGGAGCCCTCGTGTCAGTCAACTCGATCAACCTGGGGTCGAATTCAACTTTCTACCGCAATAACGATCTCGAAGATGGTGGAGGATCGATCAACACCGAGATGGACGGGTTGACCACGGTGCTCACTTGCACCGCCAGTGTCATCCCCGGGCAGTCGAACACGATCAAGTTGGCGATTGCGGACCGTGGGGACACCTCACTCGACAGCAATGTGTTCATTCGGGCCAGCAGTTTCGTGGTCGTGCCTCCACCCGATCCAGATCCGGATCCTGGCACGCCACCCGATCCAGGCACAGAAAAGCCACCGGTGACCAGCAAGCCGCCGGTGCAGCCCGCGACCCTGTCAACCGGCGGAACCACAGGTTCCATTGTGGTCACGGGCCTGCCGGACACTGGCGCCGGTGAGACTGATTCGGTATCAGGCTCAGCCTTCCTGATCCTGACGTTGATCAGTGGAACCCTCGCCATGTTGGCTGTATCGCGAGTCGTCGGGCATCGCGCGCACGCGCAATAACGAACGGGAACCTGCGGGTTGTATTTCGTTTCCGGGATACAACCCGCATGGCAATCCAGGAGGTCAAACTGAGATTGGCCATCACTTCCAGCGTCCGCCTGTGTCGGTGGGTAGGACGGTCATGATCAGTCGAACAGTTTTGTACGAATGCGGCCAAGGTGTCCCGCGGCGCCTACGGGTCCAGTAGTCTGGTCTGTCCGTTGCTGGCGGCGACCTCGTCGGCGCTGTAGACGCACTCGCTGAGCATCGGGATCGAGACGGCGTAGAAGTTCGACTCCGCCACCTCGCACAGCGTGGGCTGAGTCGTTCGCCTCGGTCTCGCGACAAATGGGAATCGCCACCCGGAACGTGGTCCGGCCAGACTCCGAATCGACGGTGATCTGGCCGCCATGTTCTTCTTTCACGATTCGCCAGGCGATGTCCAGGCCGAGTCCGGAGCCTTCGCCTTGAGGTTTCGTGGTGTAGAACGGCTCGAAAATCCGGGAGAGATGCTCGCCCGGAATCCCGGACCCATCGACGCTGATCTCCGCAACCGCCAGCTGACCGTCCCTGAACGTGCGAATCGCGCTCGCGCGGCCATCGCCATCGGCGTGACCTACCGCCTGCTCGATGCCCCAGGAATCGCCGGATTAACCGGGCGCGGCGTCTACTACGGTTCGGCGCGAACCGGCGCCAACGCGCTCCAGAACGGCGAGGTGTTTATCGCCGGCGGAGCTAACTCGGCCGGTCAGGCGGCGGTCTTCTTTTC
>JACCUV010000205.1 GCA_013698495.1 Chloroflexia bacterium | reverse complement strand
GCCCATACCCGCGCGATCGTGCAGGCGATCGCTGACGGCTCCCTGGATCGCGGCGACTTCACGATCGATCCGGTGTTCGGGTTCGAGGTTCCCGAGACGCTCGACGGCATCCCGGACGAGACTTTGCACCCGCGTCGCGCGTGGGACGATCCGGCCGCTTTCGACGTGCGGGCGCACCGGCTCAAGGATGCGTTCCGCCGCACCGCGAAATCGATGGAGATGGCGCACGAGTGGTCGCGCTGGCTGGACGACGAACCGATAGCATGATCTTCCTACCTCTTACGGTGCGGTAGCGCCTGCCTCAACTGTCGCCGGGCCAACCGAGATCATCGCCTCCCCGAACGCCGGAACGTGTTCGGCGAGAGCGGCCTTGACCGCCGTCGCAATCGTCGCCGCGTCGTCCACCGACATCCCACGATCGACGACCACATGCAGATCGGCGTGGACCTTGTGACCGAGCCACCGCGCCCGGACCCGTTCAACACCTTGCACCCCCTCCACGTGCAGCGGAGCATGCTCAACCTGCTCCAGGATCTCCGGTTCGATCCCATCCAGGATGCGCCGGAAAATCGACGTGCTCGCGCTCTTGAGGATGACGAGGATCGTGATCGTGATCAGCAATCCGATGATCGGATCGAGAATCGGGATGCCGAGCATCGCGCCGAAGACCGCGATCAGCACCGCCAGCGAGGTGAAGCCGTCGATCCGGGCATGCTGACCGTCGGCGACAAGCGCAGCCGAGCCGATCTGGCGCCCGGTCCTGATCTGCAAAATAGCGACCGCCTCGTTGCCGATGAAACCGATCAGCGCCGCCGCGGCGACCCACCCGAGGTAGCCCATTGGTTCGGGATCGAACAGCTTCCGGATTGACTCATAGCCGGCGACCGCCGCCGAAATCGCGATCGTGAGCACAATGAAGAGCCCGGCGAGGTCCTCGGTCCTGCCATATCCGTAGGTGAACCGCCGGCTCCTGGCGCGTCGCTGGAGGGCGAACGCGATCAGCAGCGGAATCGAATTGGCGCCATCGCCCAGATTGTGGACAGTGTCGGCGAAAAGTGCCGTCGAGCCCGAATACCAGACGATCACGATCTGGACGATCGATGTGATGCCAAGGCTGATCAGCGCCCACTTCGTTGCCCAGAAGCCCTTCGCGCTCGATTCCATGACGTCGTCGACCTTGTCGTGGACGTCGTGGCTGTGGGCAAACGTATGCTGCAGCCAGCCGAGGATGCCGGACTTGTGCTCGTGACCGTGGCCATGATCGTGACCCGCGTGACCATGTTGGTGGTGGTCGTGATCGGCGGTGTGGTCGTGATCTGTCATGCGCCTGACTGCTCCCCTGATCCCGGAAACTAGCGTATGAACTTGTCGAGCGCTTCCTTTAACCGGTCCCACTCCTCGTCGGCCAGACCGTTGCTGGCGGCGCCGCGGAGGCACGATTCGACGTGATCCTCGAGCACGATTTTGGCGGCGCGGTCGATCGAGGCGCGAACCGCGGCGAGCTGGATCAGGACATCGGGACAGGATCGGCCGTCCTCGACCATGCGCTTGATCGAGGTCACGTGTCCGGAGGTGCGGGCCAGTTGGTCGACGACCGCCTTGGTTTGCTTGTGTGGGTGTGTGGCATGATGCTGATCGTTCAAGTCATCCCCCCTGGGGGGATATTATATGCTGTTAATAACACCGATGCAACTTGACATGGGATCTTGATCTGGTAGTGGCCGCGCTTGTGGCGGCCAACCGATCCGTGCTCTGATTTTGGGGTGGCGGCGTATCGGTGGCGGGCACAAGCCCCTCCACTACCAGGTGTGTGTTGCGCAACCCATTACGTAGCGCCCTTGCCGCTCTTTCGCGGCTACGTACGTGAGTTCAGGCGCGTGTCTACCCTCCCTGCCCGCAAATATCAGTAACTTCACCGATGGAATCTGCCGCACGTAGACCCAGAATGGGATCACAACGTCGGTTGGACGCTTTGGGACCTGGGTTTGAGTTGGGACGCGTACACGTCCCGCAATTCTTTTTGGGAGGTTGGACCATGTTCGTTTCATTTGGCATGCGGCGCTGTCGACGCCGGACGCAGACGCCCCGCAATATGCTTGTCCTGTTCATGTTCGCGATGATGCTGCTCTCGCCGATCGCGACCAGTGCTTCGGTCGCGGACGAGGTCGATGCCCAGCGCGAACTGATGGCACAGGCCACCGAAGTTCCCGCTGAGGAGCCTGTGGCGGAACCAACCGAGGCTCCATTGCCCACCGAGGTTCCGGCGCCGACCGAGGCGCCATTGCCGACGGAAGAGCCTGAGGGCGAACTGCTCGGCTCCTTTGAGATCGACTACTGGGAATGCGCGGACGGCTACGACATCGCCAATCCGGACCTCGAGAATCTGTTCATGGATTGCGAAGGGGTCGACGATGTCCTGTTCGAACTGCTCGCCAGCGATGGCGTCCCTTCATCGCAATTGACCGGCGAATTCGGTGACTCCCATGTTTCGTTCACCGAAGTCCCGACCGGCATGACCAGCGTCACCCAAATCGATGTGGTGGGGCCGATCAGCGTATTCTGCAACGGCATTGTCCAGCATGGTGGACCGGAAACGGGCGTGATGTCCGTGCCGGTTGCCAACGACTCGATCCAGTGGAACCTGCTCGACGACGAGATCGTGTTCTGCTCGTGGCTGACCACGCCGCCGGCCGGACCGGCTGACCTCATCGTCAACAAGTACGCCTGTCCCGAGGGCTACGACGTTCACGCCCAAGACGCCGACCCGATGACCGATTGCACCGAGGCGATCGACGGCGTGACCTTCATCGTCACTGACGACGATCTCGCCACCTTCGACATCCAGACCGACACCGGAGATTCGCAGCCGGGCGCGGTCTACTTCGGCGGGTTGCCCGCCGGCGACTACACGATCGAGGAAACGCTGCCGGACGATGTCGAGAGCGCGTTCCTCTGGGATTGCACGATCGAAGATGAGGAGCCGAACGATCCTGAGGACCTGCCGCTCAACGAAGGGGAATCCTGGGACTTCCAGATGACGGGCAAGGACGTCGAATGCCACTGGTTCAATGTCCAGATGACGGCCGCCGGAACCGAAGCTGCCACCGAAGAGCCGACCGGCACGGAACCGGTTGGCGAGCAGCTTGGAGCCTTCGAGATTGAGTACCGCGAGTGCGCGGCTGGCTACGACATGGCCGCCGCGGATGCCGACACGATCCTGATGGAATGTGCCCAGGTCAACGATGTCGAGTTCCAGATCCTGCAGAGCGGGGGCGGAACCGAAACCCAACTAACCGGAGAGTTCGGCGATTCGCACGTTTCGTTCACGGAACAGCCGACCGGCATGACGACCGTGACCCAGACCACGCCATTTGCCGAAACCTATGTCACCTGCAGCGGCATCGTCCAGAACGGCGGGCCGGAAACAGGCGAAATATCGATGAT
>JACCUV010000199.1 GCA_013698495.1 Chloroflexia bacterium | reverse complement strand
GTGCACGGGCTTGAAACCGTCACGAGCGTCGGGGAGGGCCCGCTGCACGATCACGCTCATCGCGTAGTCAAGGTAGGATCGCCGCATTTCCGATTCAATACTGGCAATCCGAACGTTTCCGGTTTCCACAGTTCCTGGCTCCTGATTCGAGGTAAGAGGCGTGAGCCTGACGCTTCATTCTACCAAATCTGGAGCGCTTTTTGTATCTATCCAGATGATGCTACAGGGCGGTTATTCCGCACGATTGTCGGTCAATCTCAGGTTTGGCAATACAAACTGAAGGACGGGTCTCGCAAGCCCGTCCTCCACCGTTAATTCCGGGTTGTGTTTGACGTCAGGCCATTGCTTGTCCGCACGAATTGCAAAACTTCGCCCCCGGTTGGTTCATCGCGTAGCAGTTAGCGCACTTCACCCCAGTCAGATTCGTTCCACACTCTGGACAAAATTTCGAATCGGCGGGAATCGTCGCGCCGCACGATGGACAGGCGATGGTTGAAGCTGCCTGCTGACTCCGTTCGGCCGGGTTCTGAGCATCGCGCATCGCGCCCACCATCGCCTGTCCCATCCCAAGTCCGGCCCCCATCCCCACACCGGCCCCGGTGAGATCGCCGGCTCCGCCGGGGTTGTTGGCTGCATCGCCGATTGCTTCCGCCGTCTTGAACTTCGTGTAGTCGTTCAGGTTGCCAATCGCGGCCATCCCGGAGCGTTCGTCGATACGTTCCATCACATCTTCGGGTGGAGTGATCGCGCTGATCTGGAAACTTGTGAGTTCCAACCCGTAGCGTGAGAACGGCTCGGCAAGCGTCGCCCGTGAGGCGTCGGCGACCTCCTTGGTCATGCCCTGGAGATCGAGGATCGAGGTGTGGACGTCACCCAGCAGATCGTTGAACTGGTTGAGGATGATGCTTCGCAGGAAGTCGTCGATCTCTCCCGTGGAATAACTACCTCGGGTTCCCACCACCTGGTTCACGAGCAGTTGTGGATCGGATACACGAATGCTGTACGTTCCGAAAGCGCGCAGCCGCACCATCCCAAGCTCGGTATCCCGGTAGACGAGGGGTTGGGCCGATCCCCACTTCATGTCGGTGAATTCCCGCATCGAGACGAAGAACACCTCGGACTTGAAGGGTGAGTCGCCGCCGAACGGCAGGCCGATCAACGCCCCGAGCAGCGGAATGTTGTTGGTCGACAGGGTGTGACGCCCCGGCCCGAAGACATCCAGCGCCTTGCCATCGCGGAAGAACACCGCGCGTTGGCTTTCGCGCACGACGAGTTGGGAACCCAGCCGAAACTCGCCAGACGAATCTTCCGGCTCGCGGTGGACGAGTTCGTTGCTCGCTTCATTGGGATTTTCGATGACATCGATGATCGCCACGTTGACGCCCTCCTGGAGGAGTTACTCGCTCCACGAGATCGAGACTCATTTTTCCTCGATCCAGCGGACTCCCGCAACGGTTGGCTTACACTCCGGAGGGACGTCCGGATGCCGTGTCGCCGGAGTCCGCCGTGCCTGGCAGCTCTCCCGCCACCGACGACCCGGACTTGAGCGCATCGAGTTCCTTTTCGATGTCGACGTCGTAGTCGAGTTCGCGGAACTGGGAATCCATCGATTCGCTTTCAAGTTCCTGGTAGGCGGCCGCCTCCGACTCGGTAGCGCGAATCTTGGACTCCATGCGATCGAGTTCCGATGACGCATTGAGTCCATCGCCAAGCGTCGAGACCGCCGCCGAAGACTGGAGGACAACCTTCTTGGTTGCCGCCGCTCGTCGCTGACGGGCAATCAGGGCGTCTCGCTGGCTCAAGGTCGTCTGGTACTTGGATTCGAGGGCCGAGAGCTGCTGCTTCAGCTTCGTCACCGTCTGCGTCTGAACCTGATGCTGCTGCTCGTAAACTGCGAGATTCTCGTCGCTATCGCGCTTGCGGCGGAGCGCTTCGCGGGCGAGATCGTCCTTGTTGGCGTCGACCGCGCGCTGGGCCTTGGTTCCCCACTCCGCGGCAAGCTCCTTGCTCTCCTTGAGATCGGCCTCGAGTTCCTTCTCCTGGGCAATCATGGCCGCCACCTGTCGCCGCGCGTCGGTGATGTTGGTCTGCATGTCCCGGATGATCTGGTCGATCATCTTTTCCGGGTCTTCGGCCCGGTCCAGCATGTCGTTGACGTTCGCGCGCACGAGGCGCGACATGCGATCGAGAATTCCCATGCGATACGTCTCCTTTGGTTCTAGGCTTGCCCGTAGACTTCGACGTCTTCCTCTTCGATCGTGGAGCCCGTGAATGCACGCGCCTCGCCACCAACCGAATACGAGAACGACACTTCCGATCCCGTGGTTGCAGTATACGCGTACTGCGCGGGCACGCCTTCCCGCGTTTCCGGACCGGTCACAATCACGGCCCGCGCCGTCCGGCCGCTCGGTGTCGAAGCTGGGTCCGACTCCGTTTCCACCAGCTTCGCCGAAGTGACATCCTCGGTATTGCTCCCAATCAGCCAAATGGGATTGCCATCGTCATCGTGACCGATTCGTGACAATGTGACCTGACGGTCCGGCTCAGTGAACGTTAAGGTTGCGTTGACGACATAATTTTCACCCTGGATCGACAGCGCATCGCCAACCCGCAGCGCCGAAAGCGCCGAAGGCTCCCGCTTTTCCGCTGGATCGAGAAGGGCGAGGACCGCCGCATCCTTGTTCGGAAGAGCCGAGGCAACGACGTCGCCGCGCGCGTCGAACAGCAAGCCAAGTCGATTCAACTCTGTCTGGTAGGCAGTGATGTCCACATCGAGCGGTCCTTCTGGAGACGCCTCGAGCCGACCGGCGAGGGCGGCGAGTTCCTCGGACTCCTTCTGGAATGCGTTGTCGAATTGACGCAACTGGTCCAGTGCGAGTTCATCGACCGATTGGTCAGAGAAGATGCCGCCGTAACCATAGGATGCTGATCGCACGCGATCAGCGAGGTGGCGCGTCGATCCGACCAGACGTTCGAGTGTGGAGATATGCGTAAGTCTGCGCTGATCGGCAACCTTCGCGCTGGTCGACGTGAGGGTCGCCACGGTCGAGTCCAGGCTAGCCGAAATCGATTCGCGAAGCCGCTTGTCGTCGTCGCGGCGATCCTCTTTCGATCGATATCCCGTATACCCGGGAACACGATTCAGCAATTCGGTGATTTTGTTCTCCAAACCAGTTCCCCTTCGGTACAAACCATTCCAGATCAGGCTACAGGAAAATCTCGGCCCCGCAGTACGGGCACTTGATCAGGCCCTTACCCGCCAGCTCGAGTTGTCCTCCGCAATTGGGGCACGACGTGCGCCCGTTGAGTTGGGAGGCTTCCACGGAGTACAGAACACCCTTGTCCCAATCGACATAACCCGAAAACAATCCCCTCCCGACGAGGTCGTGAAGGTTCTGCTGGACCTTGTCCCGCGTCGATTTGAGTTCGATCACGAGGTCGCTGATCTGGACCTGACCACGAGTCTTGACAATGTCGAGCAGCGCTCGCTGATCGCGGACGTGGGCCAGTTCTTGCTCCTCGGACCGGCCCTTGTTGAGGATGAAGATTCCGCCCCCGACCAGCGGGGCGACAATGAAGAGGAGTAGCAGCACCAGCCCGAGCAACGCGCCGGTGAGGCGCATCGAGTCTTCCGCCAGCCCGGCCAGCAACCAGGCGCCAACCGCCAATCCGATAACGACTCCGATACCGATGAGAATCAATCCCATGGTTTTTCCGGAAGAAGTCAACGATCCACTCCTCTGCTCGGCCAGGTTTACCGGCCCGCGCTCGTCGACCGGGCCTGGAAAGCGGGTGATGCACGGCCTCGCGCGTTTGCCAGGATTGACTAAAACAAGTGTATCCGCTTTCATGGTGGCGCCAGCGATGCATTCCGGGAGTTATCCCTTGGTTACGTCGGGCACGAGCGCAAACATGAAATCGCCCTTGCAGGCGACATCGCCGTCGACTGTCGCCGTTCCGGTCCCGGTCCCGATGTTGCGGCGGACCTGCCCCAACTCGACTTTGATCAGGATCGAGTCCCCTGGCTTGACCTGGCGCTTGAATCGAACCTTGTCGATCCCCGCGAACAGCGCCAGTTGACCTTCGAACTCGGGCTTGCTGAGCATCGCCACCGCTCCGACCTGGGCGATCGCCTCGACGATCAACACTCCCGGCATCACCGGGAAGTCCGGGAAGTGCCCTTGAAAGAATTCCTCGTTTGCCGTCACATTCTTGATGCCCACGGCTCGCTCGCCTGGCGTCAACTCAATGATCCGGTCGACGAGCAGGAAGGGGTAGCGGTGTGGAATGATCTTGCGAATCGCAACCGTGTCGAGTGGAGCTTGCAGGGTCATGCGTCATTCCCCTTGATCGATGTCGATGAAGATCGTGCATTCGGCCGATGGATGCGCTAGCGGTCGTGGCGTTGAGTCTACGAATCCGGTGGGAAGGGTGTCAATGACGAGGGATCGGGATGCGCATGCCACATCTCCACGATCTGTGTCGGTGCTGGGAGCCGGCGCCTGGGGCACGACATTGGCGATCCTCGCCGCGGAGGCGGGCCAGCGCGTGACGCTGGTCGCGCATCGGGAATCGACCGCCAGTCACCTCCAGCGGTTCCAGTCTCACCCGACGTCGTTGCCGGGAATTATGATTCCGCCGTCGATCGAGATCGCGCATATAGGGCAACATCTCCTGCGTAAAGCAGACGTCGCGGTTGTGGCTGTGCCCACCCAGAAACTTCGGCGATCGCTTGAACAGGTAGCCGACATTCTCTGCAACAAGGTGGTGGTAAGTGCGGTCAAGGGTCTCGAACTTGGCACACTGCTTCGCCCGTCCGAGGTGATCGCGTCGGTCGTCGGCGCGGCAACTCGAATCGCGGTGCTCTCCGGACCGAACCTTTCCTCTGAAATTGCGATGGGCCGACCGGCCACGACTGTCCTTGCCTCGTCGCCCGCTGAGCTGGCCGACAACCTCGTTGAACTCTTTCACTCAAGGCGCTTCCGGGTGTACGTCAGCGATGACGTAATCGGCGTCGAGTTCGGCGGCGCCCTGAAGAATATCATTGCGATCGGCGCCGGAATCGCCGACGGTCTTGAAGCGGGCGACAACGCGAAAGCGGCGTTCATGACGCGGGGCATAGCAGAAATTACGCGGCTGGGTGTCGCCTGTGGCGCTCGACCGCTGACCTTCGCTGGCCTCTCAGGGATCGGAGACCTGATGGCGACATGCGAAAGCCCGCTATCGCGCAACTACCGAGTCGGGTTTGCGCTATCGCAGGGAACTCCACTCGTCGACATTCTCGAATCGATGCATGAAGTGGCGGAAGGGGTTGCGACGACAAACGCAGCCCGGGAACTTGCTCGACGCCGCGGCGTGGATTTGCCGATTGTGGATCAAATGTACAGGGTGCTATTCGAAGGCGCTTCACCCGGTGAGGCAATCGAGCGGCTCATGGAACGCGATCCGAAGCATGAACTCCGCGACTTCGCGCCTGGTCAGTCCGATCATAAGAGCTAACCCGGATTATTCACAAAGGGCGTCCTCCTGATAGTGGCTGTGCCCGGAGCCTTCCCTGAGCTTGTCGAATGGGCGGCCAATCGGAACTGGCGTGGACAAGTTCCGAATTCCCAGTCCTCGTTCATGAACAATCCGGGCTAAGCGCGGCGATCGATCAATTGCTCCCGATCGGGACCGACGCCAACGTAGCGAACCGGGGCGCCAAGGCGAGTTTCGATCTCGCTCAG
>JACCUV010000195.1 GCA_013698495.1 Chloroflexia bacterium | reverse complement strand
CGATGCGGGCGACGACGCACTCCCTGGTGATGCGCGCGCGATCGGGAACCGTGCGCTTCATCAACTCCACGCATCGGCTGGAGAAACTTGCATCCCTCGATCAGATGCCGTGGGACTAGCAAGCGCCAGAGTTGGAAACTGTATGTTGGGCCGTGAGGTCTCGACCCGCCCCACATGGTATGATCCACCGAAGCGTCGCTATTGCACGATTACGCTTGACGAGCCTTGGGCGCGGTGGTAGTCTGCTCTTATCGGTCTGGCAAGTGCCCACAATCCTCTACTTGCCCAGGTCATCTCTCAAGAACCACTCAATCCTTACGGTGACCGCATTCAAGACCCCGCTAGTGCCCTGGTGTCAACCACGGTCCGTCACATGGCAAACGTGTCGTGTGCTGGAGCGGCGCATCCTGAGGTAACGATCCACTCCCACCAAAGCAAAGTGATATGCCCCCGCAGGGAAATGCCGATTCACAATGTTGTGCCGAGCGAATGGTATGCGCCCCGAGGACGTAATCCGCTTCCCACTCAGTGTTCGAAACAAATTCACGCTTGTTCATTTACTTCGGAGGAAATCGCTTGGCAATTGCAGAAGAGATTCAGATGGACAACGATGCCGCCGTGGCCACCAAGACGCCAGTACGTCGTGGACGTCCTCGCAAGATCGTGGAACAACCGGTCGAGACCGACTTGCCCGCTGAGCAGCTGGTCGAACCAGTTGACTCCGAGCAGCCGCCCCTGTCTGGAAGCTCGAATGGCGTCGATCGGCGCGGCGCCCAGTCGCCCGACGGCGCAACACCCGATGGCGAATCAGGCGATCAGTCCTTGCCACTGGAAGGTTCCGCGCAATTGATTGAGCAGGGCGACACGCCGACGGCGGTTGCCGAACCGGTCTCCGCCGAGCATGGCGAGCCGTCTGGCGATCGCCGCCAGAGACCGGTCCGGAACGATCGACAGCAGCAGCAGGGCCAAGGCGCCAACCGAAACCAACGGCAGGGCAAGAACGGACGTGGACCACGAGCCGACCACGATGCCTCAGGCGATCAACACCAGCAAGGGCGACGAGGAGGCAACAACCAGCGAGACAACCGCGAGCAACCGCCTCCATCCAACCGACTTTCGGTCGCTGAACTCGAGACGCGCGACACCGAGGCGCTCAACGAATTTTCCAAAGAGCTTGGCGTTTCCGGGTACTTGCGAATGCGTCGCGTAGACCTCATTACCAGACTGCTCCAGGCCCAAACAGAACGCGATGGTCATACCTTTGGCGATGGCGTTCTCGAAATAATTGAAGACGGATTCGGGTTCCTGCGCGGACAGCGACTGTTGCCAGGATCCGACGACATCTACGTGTCGCAGTCGCAAATTCGCCGCTTCGGTCTGCGCACCGGCGATCGAGTCAGCGGTCAGGTTCGGCCACCCAAAGACAACGAGAAGTTCTTCAGTCTGCTCCGCGTCGAGGCCGTCAATGGGATCGATCCGGAAGTGGCGCGCAAACGTCCTACGTTCGAATCGCTCACCCCAATCTTCCCGCTTGAGCGGATCAACCTCGAAACCCAAGCCAACATCCTCTCGACGAGACTGCTGGACCTCGTAGCCCCAATCGGGCTTGGACAGCGCGGTCTCATCGTCTCGCCGCCGAAAGCTGGCAAGACACTGTTGCTCAAGGCGATCGCAAATGGCATCACCTCGAACAGCCCGGACATGCACCTGATGGTCTGCCTGATTGGCGAGCGTCCGGAAGAAGTCACCGATATGCGGCGCACAGTTGAGGGTGAAGTCATCTCCTCAACCTTCGACGAACCCGTTGAGGACCACACCAAGGTTGCCGAAATGGCGCTGGAACGCGCCAAGCGGCTCGTCGAATCGGGCCGCGATGTGACGATTCTGCTCGACTCGATCACGAGACTGGCGCGCGCCTACAATCTGGCGGTGCCGCCGAGTGGGCGAACCCTTTCCGGTGGTATCGATCCGGTTGCGCTGTACCCGCCCAAACGATTCTTCGGCGCCGCCCGCAACATCGAAGGCGGTGGCAGCCTGACGATCATTTCCACCTGCCTGATCGACACCGGCAGCCGCCAGGACGATGTCATCTACGAAGAGTTCAAGGGCACCGGCAACATGGAAGTCCACCTTGACCGCAAGCTCGCTGAGCGCCGTATCTACCCTGCAATCGACATCCAGCGATCCAGCACCCGCCGCGAAGAACTCCTGCTCGACGATTACACCCTGCGTCAGGTCTGGACGATGCGGCGGATGGTCTCCATGCTCGGTGGCAGCGAAGGCACGGAGTTGCTGCTCAGCCGCCTCTCCAAGACCACGAAGAACGAAGAGTTCCTCGAAACCCTCACCAAGGATGTCTAACGGAGCTTGTCCGATCCTCTGATCAGGAGGCTCCCTCGACGGGAACGATCGTCCTTGTTCGTTCCTCGGGTGCGGACATGTCTTCGCTCATGACCACGTAGGTTTTGCCGCGCGCGGTCGATGCTGCCCCAGGGACGCCATCCTTGTCCAGCGCCACGATGTTCATTTCGCTGGCGTAAGGATCGTCGAGATGCGCGAGGTCGGTCATCGCCATGCGCAAGGCGTCCTCGAGCGACAGCCCGAATCGCATGAAGGTGACGACACTGTGGGCTGTGCAGCAACGCTGCGCCATTTCCCCACGACCGGTGCAGGCTGCGGCGCCCCAGCGGTTGTCGGCATAGTTTCCGGCCCCGATGACCGGTGAATCGCCCATTCGACCCGGGTATTTCCACGCCCAACCAGAGGTGCTGACGGCGGCGGCTATGTCGCCGGCGCGATCTCGCGCCAGAAAATTCACCGTTCCGTGAGGAGGCTCGCCGCTCGATGCGAGATCGGCGTCGGATGCGGTTGCGCGGACGATCTCGCGCAGTCGCGAGAGATATCGGCTGCTTGCATCCTGCGTATCGTGATCGGTACCCAGCCGTTCGCGCCAAATGGTTTCGGCCTCGGGCGTAAGCAGGTCACGTGGGTGCAGGCCGGTTTCATGTGCAAGGCGCGCCGCACCCTCGCCGGCGATCAGGACGTGTGGGAGCTCGTCCATCACCGTCCGGGCAAGATCGACCGCGTCCTGATAGCCCTTGAGCGCGCCCACGCTACCGGCGCGCAAACCGCGACCTTCCATCACGCTGGCGTCGAGTTCGACCTCCCCGAGGAGATTGGGCAGACCCGAGTACCCGACTGTGTGATCCTCCGGATTCGCCTCGACGAGGCGCGTTCCCGCAATCACGGCGTCCAGCGCCGAATCTCCTGCTCGCAACACGTCCACCGCCGTTTCGATCCCAATTCTGCCGTTGGCCGATGCAACAACAATCCCGGTCATGAATCACCCTATCCTGTTCATTGTTTTCGTTGCTGACCGCGCACAGTGATTCCACGATGTTGGCGGCGGGTGCCGCAATACTTGACGAGCCACGTGTGGTCCGGGGGAGACCTCAAGAACTCTCCTTCCTTCGACTGCGCTCTGGGCCGGAATGACAACATACATCTTGCCCACGTTATTGCAACCAATACGCGAAACGCTCTGACGGGGCGGCTACAGAATCATCGCCACTTCGTCGGCATCGAACCGCCGAAGAGCGGTACGCCCCGTATCCCCGATCTTCGTTATCCCGAGTGCAGCATCCGTGAGCTTGCCGATATGGGCGATAGCGATGTTTCGTTCCCTGGCCGCACGCACGACCGCGGACCGATGGCCCGGCTCGACGGCAACGAGCAGCGCGCCCGAGCTGAGCAGCCCCAGAGGATCGATACCGAAGTGTTCGCATATTGCTGTGGTCTCGGGAAGGATTGGGATGGCGGATTCGAGTATCTCGGCGCCGCACTGCGAGGCGCCCGCCAACTCATGAATCGCGGTTGCCACGCCGCCCTCGGTGGGGTCGTGGAGGGCAGTCACCCCATCTGCTTCGAGTACGGCCGCGGCGTCCTGCACGATGCTGATCCCCGGAAGGCGCAGCAGCTTGGCCGCTCGAGCAGTCACCGTGGCGCCAAGCGCGGCCGTGAGTTCATGGGTGCGTTCGCGGGCGAGCAGGGCTGTCCCTTCGATTCCGATCCACTTTGTCAGGAGCAGGTTGTCCCCTTCCTTGGCAGCGCCGGGAACGAGGAGACCGCGAGGACCGGCGACCCCAAGCATCGTGCCCACGAAGAGCGGTCGTGCGACCGCCGAGGTGACCTCGGTGTGTCCGCCGATCACCGAAATCCCGGTCTCGTCGCACGCCTCCTGAAGCTCTGCGAAAAGTGTCTCGACCTGGTGGGTCGACGATCCCTCCGGAAGCAACAGCACAACCGAGAACCACCGTGGTATGCCACCAAGGCAGGCGATATCGTTGGCATTGACGGCCACAAGATAGCGAGCCGCCCCATCCGTGGCAAACGTGATCGGATCGCTCTTGACGATGACAGGGGTGGCGCCACCGACGTCGATTGCGGCGGCGTCCCGACCATAGCCCGGTGGTACGATCACGTCCGGGTCGGGTTTGGTCCGGTAGCGGTTGACGAGGCGATCCAGGAGTGGACCAGGGAGTTTGCCGGTTTGGAGCAAGTCATTCGGATCTCCTGATCGGACTGGTTTGTCTGCAGAGTTCATCAAAATGCTCTAATCGGGAAGCTGGATGGCAGCCTGCTCAGGCCTTGCGTCGCGTTCCGGGTCAATGCTGGCAAGTTCGGTGATGCGTAGCTCCGCGTTGTCGATCATCCCCTGACAGCGCACCGCCAAAACCGATCCCCTTTGAAAGGTCTGGATTGTCTCTTCCAGGGTCAACTCTCCACTTTCAAGGCGAGCAACAACTTCCTGGAGTTGGGCAAGGGCCTCCTCAAACGACAGTTGGGTCGAATCGCGATTCGTCTCGACGTGCGGTGGGGTAATCGACATGAAGTTCCTCTAGACGATCCGAACAGGCATGGCGTCGATGTCGTCGACCGTAGCGCGAATCGATCCGTCGGCAAACGTCGCGCGCAAGTGGTCGCCGGTGTTCAGCATACCAGCCCGTCGCACAGGTTCCCCGCTCGGCTGCATAGTGACATGCGCATACCCTCGTTGCAGCAGCGCGGCGGGATCGAGGGCAGCAAGCGATGCCACACTGCGTTCAATCGCGTGAGCGTATCGCTCGACTGCACGGATTGAGGAGGTCCGCATCCGAAACCTTTCCGCGGTCAGCAATGCGCGCATTGCCGCCAACTGGGTTGCGGGCGACATCAGCGTGAGACGATGGTGAAGATCGGCGGTTTCGCGCCTCCGGCGATCGATTGCGAAGTGTGTCAATTGGAAACAGCGACGTTCGAGATCGCGAGCAAATGCTTGCAGCGCGGAGATGTCTGGAACCATCATTTCAGCGGCGGCCGAAGGAGTGGGGGCACGGACATCGGCAACCAGGTCGATCACGGTCGTATCGGTCTCATGGCCGATCGCCGAGATCACGGCGACGCGAGAGGCAAACACCGCTCTCGCTATCCGCTCGTCGTTGAACGCCCACAGATCCTCGGCTGAACCTCCGCCCCGCGCCACAAGAATCAACTCAACATCCTCATGTTGGAGTCGCTGAATCGCGGCCACCACCGAATCGGGGGCCTGCTCCCCCTGAACCGTCGCCGGAGCAAGCACCAATTCAACCAGGGGAAAGCGGCGCTCGACGACCTGCACAATGTCGTGCCAGACCGCCCCCGTGGCCGAGGTCACTACTCCGATCCGATTCGGGAACGGTGGGAGTGTCCGCTTTCGAGATGGATCGAACAGTCCTTCCGTGTCCAGCCGCTGCTTGAGTTGCTCGAGCTGAAGCTGCAGAATCCCGGCGCCGGCGGGGAGGATCACGTCGGCCTTGATCTGGAAGCGAGAATTTTTCTCGTAGACGGTGGCTCCGCCGTGCACCACAATCTTGTCGCCGACCC
This sequence comes from Chloroflexia bacterium, assembly GCA_013698495.1. GTDB lineage: Bacteria > Chloroflexota > Chloroflexia > Thermomicrobiales > UBA6265 > JACCYX01. The sequence continues at coordinate 1,827 of JACCUV010000195.1, read as the reverse complement.
TTGGTTGGAACGATTGACGCAGTCGAGTTTGCTTCCACATCACACAATCGACTGCCGCCGCTTCATCCTTGATCGCGAAGTATGCATGCCCGGAACCAGGCACGGTGTACGACGAAACTTCGCCCTCGACCCAGACATCCTGCAGGAACGTGTTGGTTTCCACAAGTTCCCTCAGGTAGGTCGCCAGTAATCCAACCTGGATAATCCGGGAGCTCACGCAAGCGTGTCCGTAGGCTCACCGAGACGGATCAGGGGCGACCCGTACTCAACTGGCTGGGCATTCTCGACAAGGACCTCGAGCACAACGCCGGCCCGATCGGAAATGATCTCGTTCATGATCTTCATGGCTTCAACGATTCCGACCACCTGACCGACGTCGACATCGTCGCCAACATGCACGAAAGGCGCCTCACCGGGAGTGGGCGCCGAGTAATAGGTGCCGATCATGGGGGAGGTGACGATGTGACCCTCCACGACATCGGGCGCCGACATGCCATTGGTTGAGTCGGACGATGGCGCCGTTCCGGCGCCGTGAATCGTCACGGAGTGCGCCCGCAGCCGGATTGAGATGTCGCCGGTGGAGAGATCGAGTTCGGCGATACCGCCCCTGCCCATCATCGCAATCAGTTCGCGCACTGTTCCGGTGAGGGTCTCGGAGGTGGAGCCGATTGGTGTTCCTTCAACCGTGTTGCCGGCAAATCTCTCCATTGGTCGTCCCTCTAACCCACACGTTCAATGTATTCGCCGGACCTGGTGTCCACCTTGACCTGATCGCCTTCGCTCAGGAAAAGCGGCACATTGACCACGAGACCAGTTTCGAGTGTTGCCGGTTTGTTGCCACCGGTGGCAGTGTCGCCCTTGAATCCCGGATCGGTCTGGGTGATTGTCAACACCACCGAGGTTGGAAGCTCGATGTCGATTGGCTCTCCATTATAGGTGAGCAGGTCGATCACCGCCTGCTCCTTGAAGAACGGCGCCGTCTCAGCCACGGTCACCTCGTCCAGAATGATCTGGTCGTACGTCTCGGTGTCCATGAAGTGAAAGTGTGTGCCTTCCCGATAAAGAAATTGCACATGCTGCCGTTCCAGGCGCACAGATTGGAACTTCGTTCCGGCCATCACCGTCACCTGCGTGTTGGACCCGGTGCGAAGGTCTTTGAGCGACATTCGCAGTTGCGCCGAGCCGCGGCCCTGTTTGTTGTGCGAAAAATCGATAACTTTCACCAGTTTGCCGTCGATATCGAGCGTGCTTCCTTTGCGAACATCACCTGTATCGATCATTTGAAGTCCTCCTCGTTGTGAGTCGCGTTCCTTCGGAAATGGGGAGCACAGGCAATCCTGTGCCGGGTTGGCGCTAGCGCAATTTGTCAAGCAGCCTGGGAGCCGCGGTCAGATGAGTATGACCGTGGTCTTCGACAAGTACGACATCCTCGATTCGTACTCCACCCCAATCGGGAATGTACAAACCCGGCTCAATAGTCACAACGTTGCCTGCTTGCAGCGTGTCGTTCGAGAGCTGCCCAAGAAACGGAGATTCGTGAATCCTCAGACCGATGGCATGTCCGGCGCCATGAACGAAATACTCGTCGAGGTTCTCCCTGGCGAACACGTCCCTCGCCGCTCCATCAACGCGGCGTGCCTCCACACCGGCGGCAACCACCGCGATCGCGGCGACCTGGGCTTCGGCAACCAGACGATATATGACGCCAAGTCGGGCCGAGGGTTGTCCCACCCAGATCGTGCGCGTGAGATCGCCGCAGTAGCCGCCAACGCGCGCGCCCATGTCGATGATCACCGGTTCCCCGGCCTGAATAGCGCGATCTCCAGG
>JACCUV010000180.1 GCA_013698495.1 Chloroflexia bacterium | reverse complement strand
GGGTTGCGGTATTTGCCGAGGATGCGGCGATCCGGCGCTATGGCGAGCACATGTACAACATTGTCCACTGGTCGGAGTTCAATCGCGGCGGCCATTTCCCGGCACTGGAGGCGCCGGACCTGCTGGTCGACGATGTGCGAGCATTCTTCGCGAAGGTGCACGAGGCTGATGCAGGACAGGCCGACGGGAATCGCCCCCTCGCATGTTCGCTTCCATAGTACTTGCCGCTAGTCTTTCGTCCAAAGTCGAACGACAGCGTCGACGATCGACCCGGCTTCGACTTTGACACCCTTCCCACGCTTCCTCTATTATCTGTCAGGTTCAAGCGACATACGTACTGGTTACAATGCGGCAATAAACGGATGAGTTGTCAGGCCGACGCAGGAGGAATCCTGTGGTCTTCCCGAAACTGCGTGTGGCACGTCAATCATTACGACAACCGCTGTCGTGAAACCTGGATGCGCTGGAAACAGTATTCGCCAATCCTGGGCGAATACCGCGAACGAGTGAGGCGGCCCAGTTGCCTTTGAGCGGACGTGGCAGCATTGTCTTCCACCTCAAGGGGCTCTGACATGGCAATCGCAACGGTGGTGTTTGGCGTGGGCGGCATGGCCGGGAGGCGCGACAGTGGCTCAACGACGCCGGCACAAATGTCGTAGGGTTCCTCGACGACAACCTGGACCTCCATGGCCAGGAAATTGCCGGTATCCCCGTGCTTGGAAGCGACCTGTGGATTGCGAACAATCCGGCGACGGAGGTGGTGGTTGCGCTTGGGGATTCGGACCAGCGACGCCAGGTCGTCGACCGACTGCGGAAGGGACACGCGCGGTTTGGTTCACTCCGGCACCCTACCGTGATCGTGGCGGAGCGTACGCGCCTTGGGTGCGGCTGTCTGCTCTGCCCGCGCACGACGGTCAGCGTCGATGTTCAGGTCGGCAATTTCGTTTTGTTCACCCACGCAGTGACCGTCGGGCACGACTGCGTGATTGGCGATTTCGTCACCCTCTGTCCGGATGTCAAAGTTTTGGGCGCGGTCACGATCGAGGAGAGCTGCCTTATTGGCACGAGTGCGATCCTCCTGCCAGGCATCACGATTGGCGCGGGGAGTGTCGTCTGCGCGGGGTCGATCGTCCGACGCGATGTTCCCCCTGGAACAGTGGTGGCGGGGAGTCCGGCACGAACTGTGGCGCCGCGAACCGCGCCAACATTCGTTTCGGCCGCTCCGGCGCCAAGTGCCTGAGTAGCATGAGTTCAGGATACCGATGATGGTCTGAGCGGCATGTTATCGAAGGCTGACGACCCGGTGAGAACGGCGGTTGAACATGAGTACAGAGCTCCTGACATTGTGAGGTTCTCTCACCCCGTTCAACCGTTGTCTCACCGATGAAGGGCCTATGAGAGTTGCTCTCAGAGTTCCTTCGCATACTCCCGATTGTGCGCCTTGAGGCTCGAATCGACACCCAGAAAGGCATGCTTGGACATGTCGGCCGTGAACCGGCTGGCGGGCGGAGTGCGGCCAAGAGCTTCGGCCATGCTCCGGATGTGGTGCGGACCGGCCCCACAGCACACACCCAGGTAACTGATGCCGAGTTCGTACGCATCGCGCGTGAAATCGGCAATTTCATACCGATTGCAGACGAACGGATCGAGCGCCGTCGGAAACGGACGGCCGCCTGGAAGATCGGAATAGGCTGGATCGCGCAACGACTGGAACGAAGGCTGTTCGTCGTGCGTCCGGTACGGCACTGGCAAGGCGGCGACATGACCCTTCACCGTCTCCCGAATTCGCGTGAGCAGTGGCAGCAGCGTCTCGGGACCACGAATGCAATTCAATCCGACCACATCGGCGCCCGCCTCTTCGAGGCGAAGACAGGCTTCCTCCGGAGACCACCCTTCGCGAGTTTCCGGTTGCTGGTGAATGGCCAGGGTGATCACCGCGGGAAGACCGGTTTGCTTGATCGCGTCGAGGGCAATCAACGCCTCCTCGCCCCATGAGAAGGTCTCGCCGATAATGAAATCGACCTTGGCCTCTGCCGCCCAGCCGATCTGTTCCTCGAACATCGCTCGCACCGCGGCCCGAGAAGCTTCGTCTGCGGCGAAGACGTTGGTGTTGCAGACGTTGCCCGCCACCAATGTCCCCGTATCCCTTGCGACGGTCGTCGCAATCGCCAGCGCCTGAAGATTCATTTCCTGGAGCAAGTGTTCCTTGCCGATCAGCCGCAACTTCTCACGATGCGCGTAGTAGGTGAAGGCCTCGACCACATCCGATCCGGCATGCACGAACTCGCGGTGGAGTTGCTCAACGAGTTCCGGATGCTCGAGGACAACCTCGGGCACAAAAGCGCCCGCCTGCAAATACCCTCGCCGCTCGAACTCGAAGAGGTATCCCTCGGCACAGATCACCGGACCAGCCTCGAGCCGCTCAAGGAGTCCACTCGCCGGAGGAACTGCCATGTTGTCTGCCATATGTTGACTCCTCAATTGAACTATGTTAAGGACTGCGCCAACACCCGACAGGCATGTTGAGCGCCAGAAAAACATACCTGCGCCAAGCACCCGGCGGCGAAGCCGGCGCTTGGGAACACGTCTGGCATACGTCCGCTGACGCGGACCGGCTTCGCCGGGAGTCTTCGCAAACTCAGAATGACGGTCCGGGAGAACACGAGCGGTAGATGAGCATTGCATGCCGCGATAGTGTTTTATCCCCTGCTAATGACCGCCTCATTTCTAAAAATCGGCGCAAAGTCCGGATCGGTCAACGTGGGTCGATTCGCGGCGAATGGCCCTATCGGATATTCCGACTCACCGTCGAGCGCCAGCTGACTCAGGACCTTGCCGAACAGCGATGCGAATTTGAATGCGTGGCCAGCATCGGCGCAGACAGCAACGCGCGGGTGTCCTGGCGCCGCGTCGAGCACGAAGTGTCGATCGGGCGGCATGGTGTAGAGACATGTCTTCGTGTAGAGTTCCGGGCCAAGGAATCTTGGAATCCGCTCCTCAAGAAAGTGCACAAGCCGATCTCGCGCCGGCACATCCACCTCGAACGTCCGCGTTTCGGCGCTGGTTTCGGGTCCACCGGCATCCTGGCCGGCCTTGGTCGCGACCTCGCCATAGATCGGAAACCCGTAGAACTCCTCCCGATCGCGCCAAATCCAGATCGGGAAGCGATCTGGAGAGAACTCGCGGAGGTGAGGTGTCGCGAAATAGGTGACTTGTTCCTGAGTGACCGTGAGTCGCCAATCAATGCCAAGATCGGCCAACAGGTTTCCGGTCCACGCTCCAGCGGCAATCACGACCTGCCCGGCTGTGAAAACACCTTCGTCAGTCACGACCTCGACCGCATCGCCGACGGAGCGAATCGATCGAACCGCAAGGCCCTCGCGTATCGTCGCCCCGTACGAGCGCGCAAGCGCGGTGTGCACGGCGTTCGCCTTGCGCGCATCAACGAGACCGCCATCGACCTGGTACAGGCCTCGCACCGCATCGGTGAACCGGAATTGCGGCCACCGGTACATCAGCTCCTGCGCATCGAGTTGCTCGTACGGCACGTTGTTGTCCGTCATCGCCGTGGCGCAGTGAGCGAGATCCTTGACACCGGAGGCGCCGATCGCTTCCAGATCGAGTCCGCCGGTCTTTGCCACGATCTGGACACCGGACTCGGCCTCGACCTCGCTCCATGTCTCGTAGGCAGAATCGGTCAGCGCGATGTAATCCGGGTTGTGGTAGGACCGGCGGATGATTCGGGAGTGATCCTGCGAGCTGCCGTAATCATGGCCGAGCTGAAACTGCTCGATCGCCAAGACATCCGCGCCCGCCCGG